>CAYSCB010000146.1:0-7453 GCA_964429335.1 uncultured Aquihabitans sp. | reverse complement strand
CCGCCGCGCGCGCCCGTGCCTTCCGTGAGAAGAACCCCCTCCCGCCGGAGTTGCCCGTCCCCGCCGACGCCGTGCAGGCAGCGGGTTCCGGCCTCGATCCGGCGATCTCCATCGCCAACGCCCGGCTCCAGTCACCGCGGGTCGCCTCCGAGCGCAACACGGCGTTGAGCGAAGTGCTCGCGCTGGTCGACGAGAACACCCGACAGCGACCGCTCGGCATCCTCGGCGACCCGGGTGTGAACGTCCTGCAGCTGAACCTGGCGTTGGATCGGGCAGGCTGACACCGTGAACGATGCACCGACGGCCCGTGGCGTCCTGCGGGTGTTCCTCGGTGCGGCACCCGGCGTCGGCAAGACCTACGCGATGCTCGACGAAGGCCGACGCCTCGTCGAACGCGGCACCGACGTCGTGGTCGGCATCGTCGAGACACACGGTCGACCAGACACGGCGGCGCTGCTCGACGGCCTCGAGACGATCCCCCGCCGCAGCGTCGGGTACCGCGGCACGACGATCGAGGAGCTCGACGTCGACGCGGTGCTCGCCCGCCGGCCGGAGCTGGTGCTCGTCGACGAGCTCGCCCACACCAACGCCCCCGGATCGATGCACCCGAAGCGCTGGGAGGACATCGACGAGCTGCTCGACGCCGGGATCGACGTGCTGTCGACCGTGAACATCCAGCACATGGAATCGGTGAACGACGTCGTGGAGCGCATCACGGGTGTGCGCCAGCAGGAGACCGTCCCCGACGCCTGGGTGCGCACCGCCCAGCAGGTGCAACTCGTCGACCTCACCCCCGAGGCGCTGCGCCGACGCATGGCCCACGGCAGCATCTACCCCGCCGAGCGGATCGATGCGGCGCTCGGGAACTACTTCCGAGCGGGCAACCTCGGAGCGCTCAGGGAGCTCGCCCTGCTGTGGGTCGCCGACCGGGTCGAGGACGAGCTCCAGACCTACATGGAGAGCCACGGCATCGGCGACACATGGGAGACCCGGGAGCGGATCCTCGTGGCGTTGACCGGTGCGCCCGGCAGCGACGCGGTCATCCGACGCGCCGGACGGCTCGCACGGCGGAACCAGGGCGAGCTGATCGGTGTGCACATCAGCCCCACGGACGGACTCGCCCACCGCCGCGGACCTGAGCTCGACCGTCACCGTCGACTCCTCGAGGAGCTCGGCGGCGCCTACCGAGAGGTGGTCGGCGACGACATCGCCGAGACGCTGGTGGCGGTCGCGCACAGCGAGCGGATCACCCAGGTCGTGATCGGAGCAAGCCGTCGGTCGCGCAGCCAGGAGCTCACGCGAGGTTCGGTGGTCAACGACCTCCTGCGCCTCGCCCGCGACCTCGACGTGCACGTCATCTCCGCTCCTGCGGACGCGGAGCGCTCCGATTCGGGCCCACCACGTCTCGATGGCCGACTGCCACGCACACCGCTGCCCCGACGACGCCGGGCACTCGGCTGGCTGCTCCTGGTGGTCGGAGCGCCGGTGCTGTTCCTGGTGCTGATGCCGTTGCGCGACAACCTCGGTGTCCCCACCGTCATGTTGCTGACCCTCACACTGGTCGTGGCGGTCGGAACCGTCGGCGGGCTCCTCCCCGGGGTCGTGGCAGCGGTGGTCTGCTCGCTGGCGTTGAACGTCCTGTTCGTCGAGCCATACGGGACGTTCACCGTCACGCGGGCCGAGAACGTGCTGGCTCTCCTGGTCTTCGTCGTCGTCGGCGCCACCGTCGCGTCGCTCGTCGACCGCGTGGCCCGACGATCTGCCGAATCCGCGCGCGCTCGCGCTGATGCCGACGCCCTGGCGCGAGCAGCCGCGTTGCTGGCGACCGAGACCGATCCCCTGCCGTCGATGCTCGTGGAGCTGCGAACCTCCCTCGGTCTCGATGCAGTGTCCCTGCTCCACGTCCCCGCGATCGCTGCTCAGCCGGAGCCCGTATCTCCCGACGGTCCGGGATGGGAGCTGGTGGCGGCGAGCGGCCCGGAGCCACCACAGCGACCCGATGACGGCGCTGTGCGCACGGTGTCCGAGGACGGGCGGTGGGTGCTCGTCGTGCGTGGGGAGCTCGACGTCGACGGCGTCGAGCTGCTCGAGACGATGTCCGGCCAGCTCGGGGTCGCCGTCGACGCGGTCGCGCTCCGCGAGGAGGCTGCTGCTGCGGAGGCGCTGCTGCGTGCCGACGAGCTGCGAAGCGGGATCCTCCAGGCGGTCTCCCATGACCTGCGCACCCCTCTGGCCGGCATCAAGGCGTCGGTCACCTCCCTGCTGTCGCCGGAGATGTCCTTCGGCCCGGAGGACACCAAGGAGTTCCTGGTCCTGATCGACGACGAGGTCGATCGCTTGGACCGGGTCGTCGGCAACCTGTTGGACATGAGTCGCCTGCAGTCCGGCCGTCTCGACGTGCTGCACCTGCCCACCCCGGTCGAGGATGTCGTCTCCGCGGCGGTGGCCGGTCTGGACGACCGCGGCGACCCACGAGTGGAAGTGCACGTTCCCGCCGATCTGCCGCTGGTCGACGTGGACCCGGCGCTGACCGAACGTGCCCTCGCCAACGTGATCGCCAACGCCCTGGTGGTGCAACCCCCGACGACTCCGGTCCTCGTCGACGCAGCGGTCATCGGCGACAGGGTCCACGTCCGGGTGATCGACCACGGTCCGGGGATCCCTCCGGCTGACCGCGTGCGTGTTCGGTCGCCCTTCCAGCGCATGGGAGACCGCTCGAACCAGGCCGGGGTCGGGCTGGGCCTCGCGATCGCCCACGGGTTCGCACTCGCTGTGGGAGGACACCTCGAGATGGAGGACACCCCGGGCGGGGGGCTCACCGCCGTGTTCGAGCTGCCCGTCGCCGACAACGGTCGCCACCCCGGAATCCCGGCACCGACCGCAGACAGGACGGTCGAGGAGGTCCGCCGATGAGCAGGATCCTGGTGGTCGACGATGAGCCGCAGATCCGCAAGGCGCTGTCGGTCACGTTGCGGGCGAGCGGGTACGACGTCGACGTCGTCGGCACGGGCGAGGAGGCCCTGACGCGCGCCGCCGCAGCGAGACCCGACGCCGTGCTGTTGGACCTCGGACTGCCGGGGATCGACGGCGTCGACGTCATCGAGGGACTCCGCGGCTGGAGCGACGTGCCGATCGTCGTCCTGTCGGTCAGAGGTCAGGAGTCAGACAAGATCACGGCGCTCGATGCCGGCGCGGATGACTACGTGACCAAGCCGTTCGGCATGGGCGAGCTCCTGGCACGACTTCGCGTCGCTCTCCGGCGGCGCCAGCCGGACGTCGTCGAACCGATCGTGACCACACCGCACTTCACGATCGACCTCGCGGCCCGACGCGTCACACGGACCGTCGGCGATGATGTCGAGGAGGTGCGGCTCACGCCGATCGAATGGGGGCTCGTCGAACGACTGGTCGCGCATCCCGGTCGCCTGATCACCCAGCGCCAGCTCCTCAACGAGATCTGGGGACCGGGGGTGAACGACCAGACGCAGTACCTCCGCGTCCACATGTCCAACCTGCGCCACAAGCTGGAGCCGGATCCCGCTCGACCGCGCTACTTCCACACGGAGTCCGGCATGGGCTACCGGTTCGAACCGGCAGGGTGAGACGGGCAGGGTGAGACGGGCAGGGTGAGACCGGTAGGGATACCGTCGCTGTCGATGCCCGAGGGAACCGACGTCGACGAACCCGCTGGAGAACCCCTGCTCGACGACGGTGACTACGACGCGTTCGTCATCGACGTCGAGGACACACCCGACGGTGGCACCCGACTGGACCTGACCATCACCGCCGGCGAGCACAAGGGCGGCGTGGTGTCGATCGCCTCGGGCGCCCGTCTGGGTGACCCGGTCGACCTGATCGGCATGCCGGCGACGATCACGGTCGCCTTCGGCGCTCCGTCGGTCACGATCGACCGCTGAGAGCCGTCGGGACTCAACGTGACGGGCACAGGACCTGCGATGCGTCGGTGAACCATTCGACCTCGACGCCGATCTGGTTGAGCCATCGCCGGTCCACACTCGACATGCCCTCCGGTCGACACGTCGAACGGGCGACATCGATCAGGCGCTCATCGGGGGCCCGGGCGGGTGACAGCTCCG
Organism: uncultured Aquihabitans sp.; assembly: GCA_964429335.1. Lineage (GTDB taxonomy): Bacteria > Actinomycetota > Acidimicrobiia > Acidimicrobiales > Microtrichaceae > Dermatobacter. Next base: position 3,356 of record CAYSCB010000146.1, on the reverse strand, counting down.
GATGGACATCACGGACCCGTGCCACGAAGTCCGCCTCGCCAGGCGAGGCGCGATCGGTGACCGCCGCGTAGGCGATCACCGCAACGAGCGCGACGACAGCTGCCCCGAGCAACCACCGGCTGAGGAGCACCTGCCTACGTCGTCGGTCCGCCTGCGTGGCGGTCGCAGCGTTCACCGCCGACAGTGGAGCTGATCCGGGCACCACGTGTCACGCACCTTCACGTGATCTTGACGGCGGGAACCCGGATCGGGATGCACTCCAGACGGCTCAGCCCTTCGCCGCAGCGAAGCCACGGTCGAGGTCCGCGATGATGTCCGAGACGTCCTCGAGGCCGACCGACAGGCGGATGAGGCCGGGGTCGACGCCGGTGGTCGCCTGCTCCTCGGCGGTCAGCTGGCTGTGGGTCGTCGTCGCCGGGTGGATCACCAGGCTGCGCACGTCGCCGATGTTCGCGAGGTGGCTGTGCAGCGTCAACGCCTCGACGAACTGCCGGCCGGCCTCGCGGCCGCCCTTGATCACGAACGACGGCAGCGAGCTGGGTCCGCGGGGCGCGTAGTGCTTCGCACGCTCGTGCCAGGGGCTGGACGGCAGGCCGGCGTACGCGACGGACTCCACCTGCGGGTGGCCTTCGAGGTACTCGGCGACGGCCTGGGCGTTGCTGACGTGGCGGTCCATGCGCAGCGACAGGGTCTCGATCCCCTGGATGAGCAGGAACGCGTTGAACGGCGACACCGCAGCGCCGATGTCACGCAGCAGCTGCACACGTGCCTTGATGATGTAGGAGCCCGCACCCAGTGCCGGCCAGTAGGCGAGGCCGGGGTAGCTGGGATCGGGTTCGGTGAACTGCGGGAACTTGTCGTTCTGGGAGAAGTCGAACGTCCCACCGTCGACGATCGCGCCGGCGATCGATGTGCCGTGGCCACCGAGGAACTTCGTCGCCGAGTGCACCACGATGTCCGCGCCGTGTGCGAGCGGGTTGATGAGGTACGGCGACGCGACGGTGTTGTCCACGATCAACGGCACCCCGTTGGCATGGGCGAGCTCCGACACCGCTGCGATGTCCAACACGTCGTTCTTGGGGTTGCCGATGGACTCCGCGTAGAAAGCCTTCGTGTTCGGCCGCACCGCTGCGGACCAGGCGTCGATGTCGTCGGGATCCTCCACGAAGGAGACCTCGATGCCCAGCTTCGGCAGGGTGTAGTGGAAGAGGTTGTAGGTACCGCCGTAGAGCGCGGCGGACGACACGATGTGGCTGCCCGCCTCCGCGAGGTTGAGGATCGCGAAGGTCTCGGCGGCCTGGCCGGAGGACACGACGAGGGCGCCGGGGAGACCGACCGCTGTGTCCGGTGCACCTTCGAGGCTGGCGATGCGAGCCTCGGCGACCGCCTGCGTCGGGTTCATGATCCGGGTGTAGATGTTGCCGATCTCCGACAGCGCGAAGAGGTTCGCTGCGTGCTCGCTGTCACGGAACTGGTACGCGGTCGTCTGGTAGATGGGCGTGGCACGGGACCCGGTGGTCGGATCGGCTTGGGCCCCGGCGTGGATCTGACGGGTGGCGAAGCCCCAGTCGTCGGTCATGGTCGCTCCTCAGGGAGTTCGGTGCTGGTGTCGCCGACATGATGGTGAATCCCGAGTGAATCAGTCAAGAATCAACGGGTGCTCGTCCGTCACACCGTCCAGATCTCACACCGTCCAGATCTCACACGGTCCAGATCTCAGACGGTCCAGAACTCAGATGATGTGCACGCCGTGGGGATCGATCGGAAGCGTCCGCACCGTGCCGGCACCACCGATCGACCCCGCCACCATCGCCACGACATCGTCGGGCACCAGCGCAGCGATGCTCGGACCCGAACCCGACAACCACGCTGCCAGGACCTCCCCACGACCGAGCAGGTGGTCACGGACCTCGGCAGCGTCGGGACGCACCTGGAGTCGCACGTCCTGGTGCAGGCGGTCCTCGCAGGCGACACGCAGCACGTCGAGGTCACCGGTTGCCAGCGCTGCGACCCACGCCGCGGCACGGGCCACCGAGAACACGGCGTCACCAAGGGTGACCCTGCCCGGCAGCGAGCGTCGCGACGCATCGGTGGAGGTCGCCGTCACCGGTGACCACACCACGACCGAGAGGCCGACGGGGACGTCCAGACGCAGCACGCGACCATCGAGCGCCACCGTGAACGAGCCGTAGGCAGCGGCCGCGGCGTTGTCGGGATGGCCTTCGAGATCGGCCGCGACCGTGTGCGCGCCTGCCCGTGCGGTCTCGGCATCGAGTCCGTCGAGACATCCCGCGAGGAACGCGCCCGCCACCCTGGCCGCTCCCGAGTAGCCGAGACCACGTCCCGGTGGGATCCGACTGGCCCAGCGCAGACCGACAGCCGGGTCCCCACCTGCTTCACGGAACGCGACGGCGGCCGGGTGGCCTGCCTCGGCGTCGTGGAACCTGGCACCACCGCCGCCGTCGGGCAACGGCTCGCCGTCCGGGGCGAGCCGGAACGGAAGGTCGAGCGCCAGCGCCAGGCAGTCGAAACCCGGTCCGAGGTTGGCCGACGAGGCCGGCGCCGTCACGATCATGCGGCCAGCCTACGAGCGGCTCGTTCAGTCCCCGCCGGACACGTCCTCGACCTTGACCTTGCCGGCCGAGATCCAGGGCATCATCGCCCGGAGCTGCGCACCGACCTGCTCGATCTGGTGCTCCTTGCCCTTCTGGCGCAGCGCCTCGAAGTTCTCACCACCCGAGCGGATCTCGTTCACGAACTGCTCGGCGAAGCGCCCCGAACGGATGTCGTCGAGCGCCGCCTTCATCTCGGCCTTGACCGCGGGGCTGATGATCCGCGGCCCCGTGACGAGATCGCCGTACTCGGCCGTCGTCGAGATCGAGTAGCGCATCCCGGAGATGCCCTGCTCGTACATGAGATCGACGATGAGCTTGAGCTCGTGCAGGCACTCGAAGTAGGCGGACTCGGGCTGGTAGCCGGCCTCGACGAGCGTCTCGAAGCCGGCCTGGACCAGCGACGTGAGCCCGCCGCAGAGCACGACCTGCTCACCGAAGAGGTCGGTCTCGGTCTCCTCCTCGAACGTGGTCTCGAGCACGCCGGCGCGGGTTCCACCGATCGCGTCAGCGTACGACAGCGCCAGCGCCTTCGCGTTGCCCGTCGCGTCCTGCGCCACCGCGATCAGACACGGCACGCCACCGCCCTCGGTGTAGGTGCGCCGGACCAGGTGGCCGGGACCCTTCGGGGCGACCATGGCGACGTCGACGCCCGCCGGGGCCTTCACGTAGCCGAACCGGACGTTGAAGCCGTGCGCGAACAGCAGCGCGTCACCGTCGTTCAGGTTCGGCTCGACGTCGGAG
>CAYSCB010000145.1:1904-7504 GCA_964429335.1 uncultured Aquihabitans sp. | reverse complement strand
TCGGAGATCTGGGCGATCAGCATGGCCGGAGTCTGCCCCGCAGCGCTCGGCGGTCGCGCCGGCGGTCACATCCGGTGGTGCGGTCAGATCCGGTGGTGCTGCCAGATCCGGCGGTGCTGTCACATCCAGTAGTTGGGCGCCTCAGCGGTGATCGTCACGTCGTGGGGGTGCGCTTCGCTCAGCCCCGCCGGGCTCATCCGCACGAAGCGTGCATCCCGCTGGAGCTCAACGATCGTGTGCGAACCGCAGTAGCCCATCGCGGAGCGCAGGCCGCCGATGAGCTGGTACAGGATCTTCTGCGCGGGACCCTTGTAGGGCACCCGACCCTCGACTCCTTCGGGCACGACCTTCTCGGTGGTCTCGACCTCGCCCTGGAAGTAGCGGTCCTTGGAGAAGCTGCGGGCGTTCATCGCGCCGAGGGACCCCATACCCCGGTACGCCTTGTAGCGCTCGCCCTGGCTCAGCACGATCTCGCCGGGGGTCTCGTCGACACCCGCGAGCAGGCTGCCGACCATGACGACGTCGGCTCCCGCAGCGATCGCCTTCGCGATGTCACCGGAGTAGCGGACACCGCCGTCGGCGATCACCCCGACGCCGTGGGCGGCAGCGACCCGGGCGCACTCCTGCACAGCGGTGAGCTGCGGGACGCCGACGCCGGCGACGATGCGGGTGGTGCAGATCGAACCCGGGCCGACACCGACCTTCACGGCGTCCGCTCCGGCGTCGATCAGCGCGGCGGCCGCAGTACCGGTCGCGATGTTGCCGGCCACCACGGCGACGGAGAGGTTCGCCTTGACCTTCCGGACCACCTCGAGCACACCGGCGGAGTGGCCGTGGGCGGTGTCCACCACCAGCAGGTCGACACCCGCGTCGGCCAGCGCCTGCGCCCGCTCCAGCGCGTCGTCGCCGACGCCGACGGCCGCCGCGCAGCGCAGCCGCCCCTGCGGGTCCGTCGTGGCGTCGGGGTACTGGAGCTTCTTGTTGATGTCCTTGACGGTGATGAGGCCGGTCAGCCGACCGTCCGCGTCCACGACCGGGAGCTTCTCGATGCGGTGACGACCGAGGATCTCACGCGCCTGTTCGAGCGTGGTGCCCTGCGGCGCGGTGACCAGCCCCTCGGCGGTCATCACCTCGTCGACGCGCTTGGACGGGTCGTCCTCGAAGCGCAGGTCGCGGTTGGTGAGGATCCCGACGAGGTGGTGGTCGTCGTCGACGATCGGCACCCCGCTGATGCGGTACTTCGCCATCAGGTCCAGCGCGTCGGCCACGAGGTGGTCACGTTCGAGGCACACCGGATCGACGATCATCCCGGACTCGGAGCGCTTGACCTTGTCGACCTCGGTCACCTGGTCCTCGATCGACAGGTTCCGGTGGATCACCCCGAGGCCACCCTCCCGGGCGATCGCGATCGCGAGCCGTGCCTCGGTCACGGTGTCCATCGCGGCGGACATGAGCGGGATCGCGAGCTCGATGTCGGCGGTCAGGCGGGTCGAGGTGTCGACCTCGGCGGGGATCACGTCGGAGGGGCCGGGGATCAGGCAGACGTCGTCGAAGGTCAACCCGAGCGAGCCGAACCGGTCGCCGGGGTCACCGAGCGTGGCGGCGAGGTCCGAGGGGGAGGAGGCTCCGGCGGCGGACGGGACGGGAGGAACGTCGGAGAGGGGCGCCATGGCGGGATGCTACTCGGTCCTCACCCGACGATCCCGGCGCAGCCGGCCCGGCGCCGGCGGCCCGGCGGGTGGGTGCCGGAGCCGGGACTGCGGCGGGAGGCCTCCGGGTAGCGTGACGGTGTGGATCGTCGCCGCAGGATCGTCGTGGTCGGTGCCGGGTTCGGTGGACTGGAGCTGGTGAAGGGGCTCGCTGACGTCCCGGTCGACGTCGTGGTGGTCGACTCGAACAACTTCCACACCTTCCAACCGCTGCTGTACCAGGTCGCGACCGCCGGTCTCGACAGCGACGACATCGCCGGTCCCGTGCGCGGCATCGTGTCCGGCCAGGACAACGTCGACGTGCGGCTCGGGCGGGTGATCGACGTCGACGTCGACGGACGCCGGGTCGTGCTCGACGACGGGCCGTCGATCTCCTATGACCGACTCGTCCTCGCCGCCGGTGCGGTGACGAACACCTTCGGCGTACCGGGCGTCGCCGAGCACGGCTTCGGTCTCAAGAGCCTCGAGGACGCGCTCCGCCTGCGCCGGCACATCCTGCGGCAGTTCGAACGGGCGTCGGTGGAGCCCGGCCTCGTCGGTGACGGCGCGCTCGACGTCATCGTCGCCGGCGGCGGGCCGACCGGTGTCGAGCTCGCCGGGGGCATCGCCGAGCTGTACCGCAACGTGCTGCGAAACGACTTCCCGACCCTGGACGTGCGCCGCGCCCGCGTCGTGGTGGTCGAGCCGGGTGAACGGCTGCTCGCCGGGTTCCACCCGAAGCTGTCGGAGCGGGCGCGTGCGACGCTCGCCTCGCTCGGGGTCGAGGTGCTGTTCGGCGTCGGCGTCACCTCGACCGACGGCAAGCACGTCGAGCTCGACGACGGCTCCCGCGTACCGTGCTCGACGCTCGTGTGGACCGCGGGCGTCCGCGCGAGCCCGCTCGCCGACGCCGTGGGTCGACGACTCGGCGACGGTGCGTTGAGTCGTGGCGGCCGCGTCGTGGTCGACGACTGCCTGCGCGTTCCGGGCCATCCGGAGATCGCCGTCGTCGGTGACCTCGCTGCCTCGCCGGGTCGTGACGGCACGGTGCTGGCGCAGGTGGCGCCGGTCGCGATCCAGGGCGCGCGGCTCGTCGCCGGGAACCTCGCCGCCGAGCTCGCCGGCCGCGACCCCGAGCCGTTCCGGTACTTCGACAAGGGGACGATGGCCACGATCGGTCGCCACGACGCGGTTGCGCAGCTCCCCGGGGGCATCCGATTCTCGGGCCCGCTCGGGTGGGTTGCGTGGCTGGTGCTGCACCTCGTGATGCTGATCGGGTTCCGCAACCGCATGAACGTGATGGTCAACTGGGCGTGGAACTACCTCACCTACGACCGGGCGTCGCGTCTGATCGTCGGCGCCGACGCGGACACCGACGGCATCGGCGCGGGCCCGTGAGCGTGCGGACCCCGAACGAGGGGTGCTGGCCGGACGAGGGCCGATGAGCGCACGAGGCCCGGCGTGCGACGTCGCCCCGATCGCGGCGCACCCCCGGTAGATTGTCGTCATGCCGACCGTGACGTTCGAGGGCGAGACCCACGGCGAGATCGTGGTGAAGGTGCGGCGCTGGTTGGCGTCGGTCGACGGCCAGGAGGAGGCGCCGCTCACCGCGGTCGAGGCGGTCAGCCAGGGCGCCGAGCTCACCAAGGACGCGCTGCGGATCATCGCGTCGGCCGCACCGGATCCGGTGGCGCACTCCGACGTCGTCAAGGGCCTCACGAACATGGGCTACAAGGCCACCGACGCCACGGCCTCCGCCGTCGTCTCCGGCCTCGACTCGATCGAGGAGATGACCGGTGGTGGTGTCGTGCAGCAGGCGACCGACGTCGGTCGCAAGCTGATGTGGCAGATGAACTCGACGATCGCCAAGCAGCTCCTGCGCTCCCTCCGCAGCTGACCCCTCCCGAACTCGGCACGTTTCACGTCGATTATCGACGTCAGACGTTCTCGGTACAGGGGGTTCCGGCCCGCCCAGCGTGAACTGAGGGCTGTTCCGGATGGTCCCGCTCCTGCTGTCGACCGACGATCAGGCGGTGGGCCGCGCCGGGCGGTCCGACGGGAGTCGGTCATGTCACGCAGTACGCGAATCATCCTGTGGTCGCTGGCGGCGGTCGTCGTGCTGATCGTGGTCGCGGTCGCCGTGGTGGTGAAGATCGTGTTCCTGCCGACGGACTGCTACGACCACGAGGCGGTCGCGGTGCTGGCACGGGAGCCGATCGAACGGGTGGTGCCGAACGGATCGCAGCTCGCCGAACGTCCCCACGACCCGACGTGCAACTTCATCGAACCCCGCTACGAGGAGCCGTCGCGTTCCTGGGTCCTGCACGTCATGGATCCCTCCCGTGTCCAGGAGGTCGTCGACGACCTCGTCGCATCAGCCGACCGCCACGGGTGGGTGATCGGCGTCGACCAGTCGGTGCCGAATCAGGTCGTGCTGCATCGACGCATCGACGGTCGGGAGGCGGAGCTCGTCATCTCGATCTACGAGATCGACGCCGGCGGCGCCACCGACGCAGCGCCGGCCGGATCGTGGAACGTGTACCTCTCGACCACGTTCGTCAGGTCGTGACGGTCGTGCCGGGTTCCAGGAGGGACCCGGCATCGTCGCAGCGGAGCCTGCTTGATCCGACGATCGGTCGATCACACCGGTGGAGTGACACGGTGGCAGTAAGCTCCCGCCTTTCCCCGGGACAGGTGAGACGTGGCAGAGATCGAGATCGGGTTGGGCAAGGACGGACGTCGCGGCTACTCGCTCGATGAGGTCCTCATCGTGCCGAGCCGTCGGACCCGCGACGCGGACGACGTCGACGTCACCTGGCAGATCGACGCCTACCAGTTCCCGATCCCGGTGATCGCCGCGGCGCTCGACGGGGTCACGAGCCCTGCCACGGCGGCCGAGATGAGCCGGCTCGGCGGGGCCGGAGCGCTGCACCTCGAGGGTCTGTGGTGCCGTCACGACGACCCGACCCCGCTGCTCGAACGGATCGCCGCGCACGACCATCGGGACCCCGACGGTGGAGCCGACGACGACCGTGACGGGGTCGCGTTGCTGCGGGAGGCGTACGCGACGCCGGTGCGTCCGGACCTGATCGAGCAGCGCATCGTCGAGATCCGCGACGCGGGTGCCACCGTGTGCGTGGCGGTCAGCCCGGCGACGACGGAGTCGCTGCTGCCGACGATCAAGAAGGCCGAGCCCGACCTGCTGCTGATCCAGGGCACGGTGACCTCCGCCGAGCACGTCAGCGACGGCACCCACGAACCGCTCGACCTCAAGCACCTGGTCCGGCGTCTCGAGGTGCCGGTGATCGTCGGTGGGTGCTCGAGCTACCAGGCGGCGCTGCACCTGATGCGAACCGGCGCCGCGGGGATCCTGGTCGGGGTGGGCACCGGTCGGACCTCGACCACCCGTCGGGTGCTCGGCGTCGGCAGCCCGCAGGCCACCGCGATCGCCGATGCCCGCGCGGCACGGATGCGCCACCTCGACGAGACCGGCGTGTACGTGCACGTCATCGCGGATGGTGGCATGACGACCGGCGGCGACATCGCGAAGGCGATCGTGTGCGGCGCGGACGCCGTGGTCCTCGGTGCTCCGCTCGCTGCGGCCGACGAGGCGCCCGCCGGCGGTGCGGTGTGGTCCATGACGGCGCCGCACCCGCGGTTGCCGAGGGGCCGGTTGCGTCGTGCACGAAACCTCGGGTCCCTCGAGACGATGCTGCTCGGACCGTCGGACCGTGCGGACGGGCGCACCAACATCATCGGTGGGCTCCGCAAGGCGATGGCGGTCAGCGGCCACGCCACGCTCAAGGAGCTCCAGAAGGCGGAGCTCATGGTGACGGCCCCGCCGTCGGTGCGTCCCGGAGCCCAGCGGTGAGCGGCGACCAGGCTGCACCGAGCCCAGCGGTGAGCGGCGAC
>CAYSCB010000145.1:0-1804 GCA_964429335.1 uncultured Aquihabitans sp. | reverse complement strand
GGCTGCACCGAGCCCAGCGGTGAGCGGCGACCAGGCTGCACCGAGCCCAGCGGTGAGCGGCGACCAGGCTGCACCGAGCCCAGCGGTGCGTGCCGTCGTCCCGGACCAGCCGACGGTGCTGGTGGTCGACTTCGGCGCCCAGTACGCGCAGCTGATCGCCCGACGCGTCCGGGAGGCGCGCGTCTACTCCGAGATCGTCCCGCACACGATCAGCGCTGCCGAGATGGCGGAGCGGAACCCGGCGGCGATCATCTTCTCGGGTGGCCCGAAGTCGGTCCGGGTCCCCGACGCGCCGATGATCGATCCGGGCGTCTACGACCTGGGCGTCCCGATCCTCGGCATCTGCTACGGCCAGCAGCTCATCGCGCAGCAGCTCGGCGGCGAGGTCGGCGGTGGCGGCGCGGGGGAGTACGGCCGGACGGTCGTGCACCGCATCGACGGCACCGACTCGTCGATCCTCACCGACGACCTGCCGCACGACCAGACGGTCTGGATGAGCCACTTCGACGCGGTGCAGCTTCCGCCGGACGGGTTCGTCGCGACGGCGGGTTCCGAAGGTGCACCGTGCGCGGTGATCGAGTCGCCCGAGCGTCGGATCTGGGCGGTGCAGTACCACCCGGAGGTCGCGCACACCCCGCACGGCCAGGAGCTGATCGCCCGCTTCCTCCACGAGCTCGCGGGCCTGCCCGCGACGTGGACGACCGAGAGCTTCATCGACGCGTCGGTCGCGGCGATCCGGGCCCAGGTCGGTGACGGTCGGGCGATCTGCGGGCTGTCGGGCGGGGTCGACTCGGCGGTCGCCGCGGCGCTCGTACACCGGGCGATCGGCCCGCAGCTCACCTGCGTGTTCGTCGACACCGGCCTCATGCGCAAGAACGAGGGCGAGCAGGTCGTCGAGACCTTCCAGCGCCACCAGGGCATCGAGCTCATCCACGTCCGCGCAGCGGATCGGTTCTTCGAGCGGCTGGCCGGGGTGACCGAGCCGGAGGACAAGCGCAAGGCGATCGGCGAGCTGTTCATCCGTGTGTTCGAGGACGCCCGCGGCGGTGTGCAGGACGCGGCGTTCCTGGTGCAGGGCACCCTGTATCCGGACGTGATCGAGTCCGGCACTGCCCACGCGTCGACGATCAAGAGCCACCACAACGTCGGCGGTCTGCCCGACGACCTGGACTTCGATCTGGTCGAGCCGCTGCGCCTGCTGTTCAAGGACGAGGTCCGCGCGGTGGGCCACGAGCTCGGCTTGCCCGACGAGATCGTGTGGCGCCAGCCGTTCCCCGGCCCGGGACTCGGCGTGCGGATCATCGGCGAGGTGACGCCCGAGATGGTGGCCCTGTTGCAGGAGGCCGACGCCATCGTCCGCGAGGAGCTGCGCATCGCCGGGCTGGAGCGCGAGATCTGGCAGGCGTTCGCAGTGCTGCCCGACATCCGCACCGTCGGGGTGATGGGCGACGAGCGCACCTACGGCCACCCGGTGATCATCCGTGCGGTGACCTCCGAGGATGCGATGACCGCGGACTGGGCGCGCATCCCCTACGACGTGCTGGAGTCGATGGCGAGTCGGATCATCAACGAGGTGCCGGGCGTGAACCGGGTCGCCTACGACATCACGTCGAAGCCGCCGGGCACCATCGAGTGGGAGTGACCGGCGGATCGGACTGACCGGCGGACGGGAGTGGCCGGGCGCCGCAGAGTCGCCGGGCGAGGGCGAGTGGGACCGGGCGCCCGTCTCAGGTGATGCCGTGGTCGACGGCCCAGCGGATCAGCTCGTGTCGTCGTGACAGGTGCAGCTTCGCCATCGTGTTGC
>CAYSCB010000144.1:0-7513 GCA_964429335.1 uncultured Aquihabitans sp. | reverse complement strand
CGAACGGATAGGCGTTCATCGTCCGGTCGGGGAAGCGGTTCGCTACCTCGGCGTCGAGGCCGACGAAGCGGTCGATCGCCTGGTCACCGAGGGGGTTGCGGCCCGACCCATCGACGACGGTGAAGCTCCACGCACACGCCGGGGCGGTCGGATCCACCGGGTCACGCAGGAACCGGACCGATCCGTCCGCAGAGTGCGCCTCGTAGCCTCCACCGCGGGAGAGCAGGACGACTTCGACGATCGGCTCGAGCTCCGCGCTGACCAGGGTGCCGAGAGCCGTGTCCACTGCCCGCCCCATCGCTGCATCCGTCATGGCAGAACGGTAGCGGTCTTCGGGTGTTGCGGTCTTCGGGTGGGAGGCCGGCCCCAGCCGAACTCCCACCCGAAGGGGGACGCCCTCCCCGTCCGACACCCTTCCGTCGGCGCCTTCCCCACGCCGGCTCCGTCGGACGGTATCCACCGTCCCGTCGTGATGAATGGGGCGTACATCACGACTCCGTTGGATACTTTCTAGCGTACACGGGTCTCATTTGCAAGAAGAATCTCAGGATTCCGGATCCAGCAGTCCCTGAGGCCTGATGCAGCATGGAGAACGCTCCTCGGAGCCGGATGCCATCGACCCGACGCCTCCCGTGGGGCCGTAGCGCTTACCCCAAGGCATCCATAGTGATCACTATGCCAAGGGTTGATCGGGATGGTACGGTGAGACCGTGGTCGTCCGTGCCGACACCAGAGCAGAGCTGATCCGCGCCGGCCTCGATCTGAACGACGAGCTGCCGCTGGAACGGGTCTTCAGCGGCGTCACCTCCGCGGCGGTCGCCGCTCGCGCGGGTGTCACGACCGGTTCGTTCTTCCACCACTTCCAGAACGCGACGGACTTCGCGGTCGCGCTCGTCGAGGCACATCTCCAGGAGATCGACGCCGATCCGACGGCTGTCGACTTCCTCGTCGACGCCGTACGCAGCGGCGACATCGCCCGATCGCTATCGCTCCTGCTCGCAGCGGACTGGCATCTCGCGAGCACCGACAGCGGGCGTCAGGCCCGGCGACGCAGCGAGATGCACCTCTTCGCCCACCATCGGGCGAGCCTCCCGACCGGCGGAACCATCGGCGACGTCCTCGGTGAGAGCAACCGACGGCAGTTCGACGTGATCGCGTCGAGGTGGCAGGAGGTCCTCGACCGCACGGCGATGCGGCTCGAGGATCCGTTCGACCCACGGCGCCTCGCCGTGTCGGTCTCCGCGCTGCGGCTCGGACTCGAGATCTTCCACGCCGTCGACCCGGAGTCCGTCGACGACCGCCTGTTCGCCGACACCACCGCGACGCTCGCGAACGCCGTGTCACGCATCGACCTCCCGGCATCCCGGGTGATCGTCGCCGACGAACTGGGCCAGATCACCGACGCGTCACCCCAGGCACGTGCAGGCGCCCGCAGACGGGAGGAGACCCGCAACCGGATCATTACCGCGACCACCGGCATGTTCGACGACGGATGGAACCACCTGAGCGCGACCGACATCGCCGAGGCGTCCGGCGTGTCCACCCAAACCGTCATCAACCTGTTCGGCCATCCACGGATGGTCTGCGCTGCGACGTTCGTGCGTCACCTGCCCGCCTTCATCGAGTCGATCGACGCAGCGATGCCCGATCACCCGGAGGTCGCGCTTCGAGAGGCGTTGCTCCACCTCGCCCGATCCGCCGCCGCGGATCCGCACCCCGCCCGGGCGTTCCTGGTCGAGCGCGTCGGCATCCGCATGGAGCGCCAGTTCGACCTCGCCGACGACGACATCCGCGTCCAGGTGCCGTTCGGGTTCCGCCTCGCCTACGTCGTCGCTGCGCTCACCGGGATCGACATCCTCGACCCGGCGGTCGCCGACCTGGGAGCGACGTTGATCGACTTCGTGCTGTCGCACGCGATCCCACGCCCCGGCCGCAGCGAGGAGACCGTCGAGCTCGTCCTCCGGTTGCTTCCCGACGATCTCGAGCCGAGCAGCGGTCCCCGGATCGGGGACAAGACGATGCGACCGCTACCCTGACGGACCGTCGGATCGAACGAGTCCCGGGTCCCGCCCGGGGGATGGAGGCTCCAGTGGGCACCAGGCGCGCGCCTGCGATCGAAGGCTGGTTCACGATGCCGACCGACGGCAGCGCCCCCGCCCTGCTCGGGACGCGTGACTCGCTGACGGGCACCTACTTCTTCCCACCCGAGCGGGTCATGTCCCGCGCACCGGGCGCGGCCGACGCGGAGCTCGTCGAGGTCGAGCTGTCGCGGACCGGACGACTGTGGTCCTACACCGACGCCGGATACCGACCGCCCGAGCCGTACGTCCCGGTGACCGACCCCCACGAGCCGTTCGCCATCGCAGCGGTCGAGCTCGAGGCGGAGCAGATGGTGGTCATGGGACAGGTCGTGGCGGGCGTCGGCGTCGAGGACCTGCACGTCGGCATGGAGATGGAGCTCGTGCTCGACACGCTGTCGGTCGAGCCCGACCCCGACGGCGGCGAGGGTGACACCGTCGAGTACGTGGTGTGGAAGTGGCGCCCCGCCGGCGCCACCGGCGAAGGAGCGCAGCCGTGAGCGTCGAACAGGTCGCCGTCCTCGGGGCCGGCATGCACCCGTGGGGGAAGTGGGGACGCAACTTCGTCGAGTACGGCGTCGCGGCCGCCCGCGCTGCACTCACGGATGCCGGGATCGACTGGCGCGACGTCGGCTTCGTCGCGGGAGCCGCCACGATGCGCAACGGCTACCCCGGCTACGTCCCCGGTGCCACGTTCGCCCAGGCGCTCGGCTGGACGGGGATCCCCGTCACCAGCGCCTACGGGGCGTGCGCGTCGGGAACGATGGCGATCGAGGCCGCCCGCCAGCGGATCCTCGCCGGCATGTGCGACGTAGCGCTCGTCGTCGGTGCCGACACCACGCCGAAGGGGTTCCTGAAGCCGAACAAGGGGGAGCGGGGAGACGACCCCGACTGGTTGCGGTTCCGTCTGATGGGCGCGACGAACCCGACGTACTTCGCGCTCTACGCGCGCCGTCGCATGGACCTCTACGGCGCGACGCCGGAGGACTTCGCGCTCGTGAAGATCAAGAACGCCCGCAACGGCGTGAACAACCCGTACGCGCGCTACCGCAAGGAGGTCACCGCTGCCGACGTCGCCGCGTCGCCGACGGTCGCGAGCCCGCTGCGACTGCTCGACATCTGCGCCACCTCCGACGGTGGCGCAGCGCTCGTGCTGACATCGATGGACTACGCGCGCCGCCACCTCGGCGGCTCGGAGCCGACCGTGCGGGTCGCTGCGGTCAGCACGGTGACTCCGACGTTCCCGAACACGGTCATCGAGATGCCGAACTTCGCGACCGACTCCGCGGCGGGGCTCCCCGTGCCAGAGCGGACCTTCAAGCAGGCGATCGGCGCGGCTGCCTACGAGCAGGCGGGGATCGGACCGGACGACGTCGACGTCGCCGAGGTCTACGACCTGTCCACCGCGCTGGAGCTCGACTGGTACGAGGACCTCGGCTTCTGCGGACCGGGCGAGGCCGAGAAGCTGCTGCGCGACGGCGTCACGCAGCGCGACGGCGCGCTGCCGGTCAACCCGTCGGGTGGGCTCGCCTGCTTCGGCGAGGCGGTCCCGGCGCAGGCGATCGCGCAGGTCTGCGAGATCACCTGGCAGCTCCGCGGCCAGGCCGACGGACGTCAGGTGGACGATCCACGGGTCGGCATCACGGCGAACCAGGGCCTGTTCGGACACGGCTCCAGCGTCATCCTCACCACGTAGGGCCTCAGGTCCACGACACCGGGGCCCTCGGGCCCCTGGTGTCGTGTGCCGGGTGGTGTTCCCCTCCACCCATCGGCACGATCACCTCGTTCCTGAGCGTCTCGCACGTCCAGATCGTCTCGGGCCGTCGATCGCGACGAGCACCGGGACGACCGCCGCGCACCCCGCGAGCAGCACCAGACCGACGGCGACCCCGAAGCTCGCGGCGACAGCGCCGACGACGCCCGGTCCGACGACCGAACCGAGATAGCCCAGCGTCGTCACCGCCCCGACCACCACACCGGGCCGCTCCCTGCCCCGTCCCACCTCCGACAGCAGCAGCGGCCAGCACACCGAGACGCCGCCGGCGGCGAGGACCAGCCCAGCTGCCGCGAGCACCACCTGGTCGAGCGCCGCCAACACGATGAGTCCGCCGGCCGCAACGACCGCGCCGGCCACGACCGCCCGACGTGCCGCTGCGGCGGTCTCGATCTGCGACACCGACAATCGCGAGCCGGCGGCGACGAGATAGCCGAGGAAGGCCCCGCCGGCGCCCGACGAGCAGGCTCGCGTCGAGCTGGCCACGCAGCTGCAGGACCCCCCACGTGGCGATGCCGCCCTCCACGACCGCCGCCAACGCGAACGCGACGGCGATCGGGATCAGGCCCTCTCGGTGCAGGGTACGGACCCCGTCGGAGAGCGGCACCTTCCGGCCAACCTGGCCCGCCGGCAGATCGACACCGCCGGTGCACACCACGATCACCGCGACGAGTCCCGCTGTCACCACCCAGGCCACGCGCCAGCCGAGCGCACCCACCACCGCCAACACGACGCCGACGAGCACCGTGCCTGCTGCACCGCCCAGGTTGAAGATGGAGTGCAGGCGGACGAGACGACCCGGTCGGTCAGCGAGGCCTGCGGTCGCGGCGACGTTGGCGACCACGTCGACCGCGCCGCCGGTCGACAGCACGACGACGACACCGAGCGCCACGCCCCACGGGGCGGGGAGGACGGATCCGCAGCACAGCGCCACCGCCCACGCGGTGAGGGTGAGTCGCAGCGCCGAGGTCGTCCCGAGTCGCTCCGCGACCGCGCCCCCGACGGTGTTCGCGCCCGCCGCGACGACCAGCGCGACGCTCAGCACGGCACCGAGCCGGCCGGGTCCACCACCCAGCGCCCGTTCGATCTCCGGTGTGGACACCGCCCACGCTCCCATGAACACGCCGAGCACGGCGAGCGACGCACCGACCGGGATCAGCGCGCGCGTCGAGAGCGTGGACATCGTGACAGCCTCGCACCCACCGGTGATCCGCTCATCACGATCCGACTCCTGACCCGACCCCATGCTCCGGCCGGGCCCTGGCGCACCTCTAAGATCCGGCAACCATGGGGCCGACGAAGCGGAACGCGACGGACGCTCCCCTGCGGGTGCTCGTGGAGGTCACCGACACGGTCTCGCTCCCGTACACGACCGGGATGCAACGGGTCGCCCGAGAGCTGCTGGCCCGGCTCGGCAACCACGCCCCCCACGACCGGAACGACCGCGCGTCCGACGGCTCCGCCACGTTCGCGCCGGTGGTGTGGACTCCCGCCGCCGACTGGTACCGCACCTTGACCGCCGATGAGCTCGACGCGCTCGCCCACCCGCGTGAGCAGCTGCCCACGAGCACCTCGATCGCCCGACGCATCCCCGCTCCGGTGGCCAACTCGGTCCGCCGCGTCCTCGCGATCCCGGCCATGCGCGACCTGCGTGCAGCGGCGCGGCACATGGCACACCTCCGGCGTGAGCGTCCGCTCGTCGACCGCGTCGTCGCCCCGGCGGACCCGTCGACGGTGCTGTTGGACCTCGAAGCGGCCTGGAACGACCCGGTGTCCCGTGACCGTCTGCTGCCGGAGTTGCGTCGCAGCGGCGCCCGCAGCGCCGTGCTCGTCGCCGATGTCCTGCCGATGCTGCATCCGGAGTGGTTCGACGGCGTGCTGGTCCGGGACTTCGCCCGCTACCTCGACGGCCACCTCCACCACAGCGACCTGTTCCTCTGCATCTCCGAGCGCACGAGGCTCGACCTGATCGAGGTCGCCACCGCCCGGGGTGTCCGGCGCGACCTGGACGCCCGGGTGATCCCGCTGGGGGCCGACATCGCTGCGGCGCCGACCGACGCGGATCGAGATGTCCCCAGCGAGATCGGCCCACCGATCATGCGGTTCCTGCTGATGGTCGGAACGATCGAGCCGAGGAAGAACCAGGCGCTCGCCATCGACGTGTTCGACCGGATCGCGGAGCGGCATCCGGAGATCGGTCTCGTGCTCGTCGGCAAGCGGGGGTGGAAGGTGGACGACCTGATCCGTCGCATCGAGTCCCATCCCCGGTTCGGCGATCGTCTCGTCTGGCTCGAGGAGGTGGACGACACGCGCCTCGGGCGCCTGTACCGGGATGCGTTCCTCACCCTGACACCGGCGCGCTACGAGGGCCTCGGCATGTCGGTCACGGAGTCGCTGTGCGCCGGCACCCCGGTGATCGCGTCGACCGCAGGAGCGCTGCCGGAGGCGGGCGGCGACCTGGCGGAGTACGCGGACGCCGATGACGTCGATGCCTGGGTCCGCCTCGTGGAACGTCACCTGGACGAGCCGACGCACCACGCCGCGGCGGTCGAGCGCGCCCGCCCCCACCACCCCCCGACCTGGGACGAGGCCGCCGTCGCCGTCCGGGCCGCGGTGCAGGACGCGTTCTCGACATCCAGGAAGCCCGTCCCGTGACCGAACGCGATCCCGTCACCCCCCCGCCACAGGACACGAGCCCGTCACAGGACACGAGCCCGTGGTACGTCACGGTGGGGATCGCCGTCGTCGTGGTCGCAGGCGTCGTCGCCCGCTTCCTCCCCCGTGGTTCGCTCTGGCTCGACGAGGCGCTGTCGGCCAACATCGCACAGCTCCCGATCGCCGACATGGGCGAGGCGCTCCGCCACGACGGCCACCCCCCGCTGTACTACGTGATCCTCCACGCGTGGGGATCCCTCGTCGGCTGGTCGCCGTGGGCGCTACGGGCGCTGTCGGGGATCTTCGGTGTCGCCGCTCTCCCACTCGCGTGGTGGGCTGGCGCACGGGTCGGTGGGCGACCCGACGCCGACGGCTGCTCCGACGCGATCCGGGCACGCCGGACCGCCGTGGCGGCGCTGGTGGTGCTCGCTGCGCTGCCGTTCGCGATCCGGTACTCCTCGGAGACCCGGATGTACTCGCTCGTGATGCTGCTGGTGCTGGTCGGCTACCTGTGCATCGACCACCATCGCGAACGACCGCGGATCTCCACCGCCATCGGTGTGGCGGTCACCTCCTCGCTCCTGCTGTGGAGCCACTACTGGTCGATCTGGTTGCTCGGCGCGGTCGGCATCGTGCTGCTGGTCCAGGCGGTCATCGAGCACCGACGTGACGACACCAGCCGCCGCAACGCCGAGCTCGGCCTGGCCGTCGCCATCGTCGTCGGCGCCCTGACGTTCGTCCCGTGGCTGTCGACGATGCTCTACCAGAGCGCCCACACCGGCACGCCCTGGGGCGACGTGGTCCGCCCCGCGGCGTTCGGCGTCCTCGGCATGATCCAGGTGTTCGGCGGTGCTGTCGCGGAACCGCAGCTCGGCGCCTATCTCGTCGCCGGCCTCATCGCCCTCGGCGTCGTCGGCACCACGAACGCCGCCGGTCGCATCGAGCTCGGATTGCGGGTCCGCCCCACGGCGCGACGCGAGGGCCTCGTCGTGGCCGTGACGCTCGC
>CAYSCB010000143.1:0-7520 GCA_964429335.1 uncultured Aquihabitans sp. | reverse complement strand
CGCCGTGGTCTGATGGAGACCTGGGGCGCCGAGTGCGTGCCGTCGCCGGTCGACGCTCCGTCCTCGCCGGGCTCGCTCGGGATGGCGATCAGCGACGCCGTGCGTGACGCCGTCGGTCGCGAGGACACCCACTACGCGCTCGGCTCGGTGCTCAACCACGTGCTGCTGCACCAGACCATCATCGGCCTGGAGGCGATGGAGCAGCTCGCGATGGCGGGCGAGGCTCGTCCCGACATCGTCATCGCCCCCTGCGGTGGCGGCTCGAACCTCGGGGGCATCACCCTGCCGTTCATGGAGGATCCGGCCGTGCGGCTGCTCGCGGTCGAGCCGACGTCGTGTCCGACGCTCACCGCCGGCAACTACGAGTACGACTTCGGCGACACCGCCGGCATGACGCCGCTGATGGCGATGTACACCCTCGGCCACGACTTCATGCCGCCGGACATCCACGCCGGCGGCCTCCGCTACCACGGCGACTCGCCGATCATCTCGCTGCTCGTCAAGGCCGGCCGCATGGATGCCGTGGCCTACCCGCAGGCGAAGGTGTTCGAAGCCGCTCGTCAGTTCGCGACCGTCGAGGGTCGCCTCGCTGCCCCGGAGACCGCCCACGGCATCCGTGCAGCGATCGACGAGGCGTTGGCGTGCAAGGAGACGGGCGAGGAGAAGGTGATCCTGTTCAACTACTCGGGTCACGGCTTCCTCGACCTGGCCGCCTACGACGCATTCAACCACGGCGAGCTCGTCGACGCGTAGGAGCGCACCTGGCCTTTTTCTAGCGCACGGTGTAAGAAAGACAGCACATCGTCGCAGTGGTCGCGCCAGCGTGGCCACAGGAAGGAGCAGGACCGTGCAGACCATCGATGTCCGCCGATTGCCACCACCGGAGCGGCACTCGACGATCTTCGCCCAGCTCGACGCGCTCGGGACCGGTGACACCCTCCGACTCGTCAACGACCACGATCCGGCTCCGCTGCACTACCAGCTCGACGCGACCCGCCCGCACCAGTACCTGTGGACCTACGTCGAGAGCGGACCCGAGCAGTGGGCGATCGACATCACGAGCAGGGCACACGTCGTCGATGCCCGCCCGACGCTCGCCGCGGGTGGCGAGCCGTTCGGCGAGATCATGGCTGCTGCCGCGCAGGTCGGCGACGACGAGGTGCTCGTCCTCTACGCGCCGTTCGACCCGGTCCCTCTCGAAGGCGTCCTCGGTGAACAGGGCTTCAACCACATCGTCGACCAGCTCGAATCCGGCGACTGGCGTGTGATCTTCCATCGGGACTGAACGTTGCCGGCAGAGACGCACTCGCACCGTGAAGAGCTCGACGTCGAGCTGATCCTCGACTTCCTCGCCAACGAGCTCGAGCTCGACGACGACGACCCGGCGATCCTGTCGCTCGACGGGCTGGGGGTCGACGACGACCTGTCGCTGCTGCACCTGTGGGACTCCGTCTCGGAGGAGTTCGGTGAGCGGACCCTGGGTGAGCTGGAGCTCCCCGAACGACGACCTGTGACGCTCGGTGACCTCGCCGGGACGTTCCTCGACGCGCTCGGTGGTGCAGCTCCGGCAGAATCGACTGCATGACCGCATTCCTGCTGCCGACCGAACCGATCGACTCCTTCGAGTCCTACCTGGCGACCGGGATCGGGGGGCGCGGCGTCGCTGAGGCGCAGCGCATCGGAGCCGACGCCACGATCGAGCTCATCGCCGCATCCGGGCTCCGTGGTCGCGGTGGTGGCGGCTTCCCGACGGGAAGGAAGTGGGTGGGCATCGCCGCCCAGGACGGTGCGCACCGCTACCTCGTGTGCAACGGATCGGAGGGTGAACCGGGCACGTTCAAGGACCGGGCCCTCCTGCGGGCGAACCCCTACCAGCTCGTCGAGGGGGTGATCATCGCTGCGTTCGCCGTCCGGGCCGACGAGGCCTACATCTGCCTCAAGGCGGGCTTCACCGCCGAGATCGATGCCGTGACGAGAGCGGTGCAGGAGTTCCAGGCCGAAGGGATCTGCACGGAGTGCACCGTGAACATCGTCGCCGGACCCGACGAGTACCTCTTCGGTGAGGAGAAGGCGATGCTCGAGGTGATCGAGGGCAAACCTCCGCTCCCGCGTTGGTTCCCCCCGTACGTGCACGGTCTCTTCGCCGCCGAACCTCAGGAGGGATGGGAGGCGGGACCGCACGGTGGTGTGGTCCGCACCACCGACCAGCCCAACCCGACGTTGGTGAACAACGTCGAGACGCTGTCGAACGTGCCGCACATCCTCGCCAACGGTGCCGATTGGTTCCGATCGATGGGCACCGAGGAGTCACCCGGCACCATCGTGACGACCGTGGTCGGCGACGTCGTCGCCCCTGACGTCGGCGAGGTCGAGATGGGGACGCCGCTCGGCGCCATCATCGACGCGGTCGGCAGCGGCGTGCGCCCCGGCCGCTCGGTGAAGGCGGTGTTCTCCGGCGTCGCCAACCCCGTCGTGACCGCGGCGCAGCTCGACACACCGGTCAGCTACGAGGGGTTCGCGTCCATCGGCACCGGGATGGGTTCGGCCGGGTTCATCGTCTACGACGACACCGCCTGCATGGTGGACGCCGCGTACCGGCTGTCGCGCTTCCTGGCGATCGAGTCCTGCGGCCAGTGCCTGCCGTGCAAGCTCGGGTCCGGAGCGATCACCGAGCACCTCGAACGGATCCAGACCGGGGCGGGCACCGATGCCGACATCGACGCGATCGGCCAGTGGCTCGAGCGGGTCACCGATGGCAACCGCTGCTACCTCGCGGTCGAGGAGCGCGACCTCGTGAGCAGCGTCCTGCGAGCGTTCCCCGACGAGTTCGTCGAGCACATCGAACAGCAGCGCTGTCCGCAGACCGAGGCCCGGCCGATCCCGAAGCTGGTGGACCTCGATGGTGGGTATGCAACCTACGACGAGTCGTACTGGAGGAAGCGACCGGACTGGACCTACGAACCGGAGTGAGCGCCATGGCCGAGAGACATCCTGTCCAGATGCACCCAGTTCAGATACATCGTGTCTACGAGCACGAGCGGGCGGAGGGACACAAGGTCCTCGTGGATCGCCTGTGGCCGCGGGGGATCTCGAAGGCCGACGAACCCTGGGACGAGTGGTCCAAGGAGGTCGCACCCAGCACGGAGCTGCGCAAGTGGTACGGCCACGACGTCGAACGGTGGGACGAGTTCGTGCGTCGCTACCACGCCGAGCTCGCCGAACCCCCGGCATCGGACGCGCTCGCACACCTCAGGGAGCTGGCAGCGAGCGGTGGGTTGGCGCTGCTCACCGCGACCCGTGATGTGGAGCACTCCGCCGCCCACGTGCTGGCCGAAGAGCTCGCCGGCGAAGAGTGAACGTGCCACACCTGACGACTCGTCAGAAGTGATTTTCCATGCTGTGCTAGAAGATTCATGCACCGCGTCGCACAACGTGACAGCGGGGTGATCGTGGAGGACCGAGATGCCTGTTCCAGTACCCGAGGGCTACGACCTGACGAACCCGGACATCTACGCCGCCGGCGTTCCGTTGGACGACTACGCCTGGCTGCGCTCCTCGGCGCCGGTGTTCTGGAACGCCCAGACCCGGGAGGAGTCCAGCTTCGACGACGGTGGTCTGTGGGTCCTCTCTCGTCACGCTGACGTCAAGGCCGTCTCCTGCGCCCGCAGCGGCTGGTCGAGCGAGGAGAACACCGCGATCGTGCGCTTCGACGGCAAGACCGTCGGCTACCAGGAGCGCGAGATCCAGAAGCACATGATGCTCAACATGGACGAACCGCGGCACACCCGGGTGCGTGCGGTGGTGTCCCGTGGCGTGTTCACGCCCCGAGGGGTGAAGCGCCTCGAGGACCTCCTCGGGAGCTGGGCCGAGCAGATCGTCCTCGACGCACGTGACAAGGGCACCGGCGACTTCGTGGACGACATCGCGTGCGAACTGCCGCTCCAGGCGATCGCCGAGCTGGTCGGCTTCCCGCAGGAGGACCGCAAGAAGATCTTCGAGTGGTCGAACGAGATGATGGCCTACGACGATCCGGACTACGACGTCGATCCGGCGGTCGCCGCCGCGGAGATCCTCGGGTACGCATCGCTCATGGGAGAGGACCGTGCAGCCCACCCGCGTGACGACATCGTCACGCGGCTCGTGTCAGCGGCCGACGAGGAGGTGCTCAGCACCGAGGAGTTCGCGTTCTTCGTGCTGATCCTCGCGGTCGCCGGCAACGAGACGACCCGCAACGCGATCAGCCACGGCATGCAGGCGTTCTTCGACAACCCCGAGCTGTGGGAGCGCTACAAGGCCGAGCGTCCTGACACGATGGCGGACGAGGTCGTGCGCTACGGGACCCCGGTGCAGATGTTCCAGCGCACAGCGATGGAGGATGCCAACGTCGGTGGTCAGCTGATCAGGAAGGGTCAGCGTGTCGGGTTGCTGTACGGCTCGGCGAACTACGACGAGGACGTGTTCGACGACCCTCGCCGGTTCGACATCTACCGTGACCCCAACCCGCACGTCGGATTCGGCGGTGGCGGCGTTCACTACTGCCCGGGCTCGCATCTGGCGAAGCTCGAGATCAACCTGATCTTCAACGCGATCGCGGATCACATCCCGAACATCTCTCCGACCGGACCGCAGCGTCGGCTCCGCTCCGGCTGGTTGAACGGCATCAAGGAGATGCCGGTCTCGTACGTGTGACCCCGATGATCGGGTCGAGGTGATCCCGGCGCGCTGGCGGCGTTCAGCCGGCTCGGATCGTCAGCGTCCCGGAGGGCATGTCCTCCTGGTCCTCGACGGGCTCGAGCCGGAGGCGCATGCGGCAGTCGGCCCGGTAGGGGTCACGGGCGATGAGCTCCTCGAGGACGAGGTCCGTGCCGTCGGTCAACCCCTCGGCCATGCCGAGGTGCAGCGAGCAGACGGTCTGGCGGTCGACCGCAGCGGTCGAGGCGAACGGACACGCGTGCAGGAGGATCTCGACAGCGCCGTCCACCTCGCTCACCTCGGGGTCGAACCCCTGTCGAGCCATCGCCGCGATGAAGTCGGCGACGACATCCCCTGATGGTGACGGGACCCGGAACCGCTCCGCTGCCTGGCGTCCGACCTGCTCGGGGGTCTGGCCCGAGCTGATGACCTCCGCGAGCAGGCGGCTGAGCTGCTCGTAGGGGCCGGTGTCCCCCCAAGGGCCACCCACCGCCGGGTTGAGCTCGTAGACGAAGCGGGGTCGCCCCCTGCCCTCCGGCGGTGACTTCGTCTCGAGGACGAGGCCGGCGTCGACCAGCTTCGCGAGGTGCTGTCGGATCGCGTTGTGGTTGAGGCCGAACCGCTCGGTGAGGTGCTTGACGGTGAGAGGCTGTTCGGAGTTGCTTATCTCGGTGAAGATGGTGTGGCGGGTCGGGTCACCCAGTGCCCGGGCCTGACGCTGCAGCGGCGTGCTCGTCATGCGCTGCCCTACCCGCCGACCAGGAGGCCGAGCCAGGTCACGAGCACGACGCCGAGTCCCATGATCGTCTGGCGGATGCCCTGCACGGTCGCCTTCGGCGGTGGCGACAGACCGGTGATCTCCTGGATCGCGATGATCGCGAGGACGGCGACGGCGCCCGCGACCATGAGCCGGTCCACGACGACGGCTGCGATGACGAGGGCGACGGCGAGGAGGTCCCACACGAACTGCGGCGGACCCGAGCGGGGTCGGTCGTGGATGCGCAGCACCTGCATGCGCACGTACGGGATCGAGGCGACCGCCCGAGCTGACAGGACGAGCCACGCGCCGATCGCGACCGTGGCAGAGCCTCCCGCTGCGAGGACGATCATCGCCGCGAGTGCCGAGATGCCGATGGCGCCGGTCAGCTCCGGGGCGAGCCGTCGTCCTCGGGAGCGCATGTCGAACCAGAGCTCGACGCTCACCAGCGGTGCAGCGACGAGTGCCGGCCACCACCAGAAGCCACCGGTGGCGGTCAGCAGCGCGGCAACCGCCAGGACGGCGATCGCTGCGAGCTCCGCGGTCGCGAGCCGGCGCGCCATCCGGGTGCGGTCGAGCGTGCGTCGTCGGGTCAGGTCGACGAGCGCCAGCTTGAGCGGGGTGCGGGCGAGGAACGCGAGGACGCCGGCGAGGCCGACGAACAGACCGGCGACGCTCGGTTCGATGAGCAGTCCGAGCACGATCGGCTCGGCGGTCAGGCCCCATCCACCGTGTTCCGACGGCAGAGCGACCGACCGCCACTGCGATCGTGTCGTCGGCGCCGGAGCGACCGTTGCGGTAGCCATCTCGATCCTCCTCGTCTCCACCAGGGCGGCTCGCCCCACCGAGGTTTCTCAGCTCTCCGGTAGAATAATTCGCCGAGCGGTCGCGGGGAAAGTGCGGATGACCCGGAGTCGGTTCGACGGTGCAATGATGGCGCCGCATGACCCTCGACCTCCGTGCAACCGTCTGGGCGTTCGCCGCGGTGGTGGTGGTCCTCATCGGCGTGTTCCTGGGGAGCAACGGGCTGCAGTGGTTCGACGCGGCGCTCGCCGGCTACCTCATCGGCGTCCTGCTCAGCGTGTTCGCCACCGTCTACCGCTACCTCGTGTGGATCCAACGGCCACCGACTGCCAGGCTCAACCAGCGTGGATGGGAGGCCTTCCGCACCTCCGGGCGCGTCGGGCGCAACGCCGTGGGCCTGGTCGGCCTCGTCGGCACGAACCTGCTCGCCCAGGGGTTCATCCGACGACGGTCGACCACGCGGTGGGCTGCGCACCAGCTCGTCTTCTGGGGCTGCATCCTCGCCGCAGCAGTCACGTTCCCGTTGACGTTCGGATGGATGCACTTCGAGTCGGTCGGCCAGGACGGTGGTGAGTACAAGGCGTACCTGTTCGGGGTCGGTACTGCCTCGTTCCAGGCCGAGAGCGTGGTCGGCTTCATCACGTTCCACCTCCTGAACATCGCCGCGTTCCTCGTCATCGCCGGCGTGCTGGTGTTCCTGCATCGGCGTCTCCGGGATCCAGGCGCACTGGCCGTCGAGCGCGAAGGTGACTTCCTCGCGCTTGCAGGGCTGTTCGCCGTGTCGGTCACCGGGTTGTTCCTGACAGCGTCGAGCCTGTGGCTGCAGGGCCGGTACTACAGCTTCCTGAACAACCTGCACGCGCTCACGGTGATCCTCGGACTGCTGTACATACCGTTCGGCAAGCTGTTCCACATCTTCCAGAGGCCCGCGAACCTGGGCATCCACCTCTACCGCGACGTCGGACGCGCCAGTCCGCAGCAGGCGTGCCGGCGTTGTGGGGAGCCGTACGCGTCGCAGATGCAGGTCACCGATCTCAAGGAGGTGCTTCCGAAGGTCGGCTTCGACTACTCCTCGGAGCACGGTCACTGGCAGGAGACGTGTCCGGCGTGTCGTCGCGCGGGCGTGACGATCGCGCAGACCGCTCGGGTCGGAGGGTTCGGCTGATGGCGCAGCTCCCCGTGACCGAGGCCGAGCTCGTCGAGCGGTACGGTCCGCACCTCAACCGCGAGCCGCCCGGTGGATGGAACGCCGGGCTCGACGTCGAGC
>CAYSCB010000142.1:0-7529 GCA_964429335.1 uncultured Aquihabitans sp. | reverse complement strand
CAACGGTTGCCGCCGGCGGCCGGGGGCTGTGTAGAGAAGGAGCTCGCCGCACGCCGCCGCGTCCAGGACGGGGTCGGGCACCCTGCTTCGTCGCGGGCGTCGGCGACGAGATCGGCGCCGGCCACGTCGGGCTCAACGGGTTCGGCGTCTCGCCTGAGCGAGTGCAGCCACTCGTCGACATCCCCCTGGACGTCGTCCGGGATGGGAACGACTGCGGGATCGAGCTCGAAGTCGACAACCGGGCGAGGCATGGGTTCATGGTATCTGGGCGATGCGACACCAGCCCTGCGCCAATGCCAGCGCGGTGACTTCTGCCCTCGACGCCTCAGCGCGGACCGGTCGCCGTCAGGGCGATTTGGTAATCCGTTTGGTAATCCACCGGGCATGACGGGACCGATCTCGACGGACCGCCCGGACCGGAACCCCTGACAGGACGGGCCGCGCAGCACCCGGCCGCACCGGGCGGACCGACCTGCTCGAACTCTCAAGGTGGCGGCACGGGTTCGAATCCCGTTGGGGGTGCTCGACGTGACAGCGAATCTGGGGGTCGCAATCGACAGGATGTGTCGATTGCGACCCCTGTTTTCGGGCGGGGGGCCGCTGGGCGTCCGTCAGGCCAGTCAGCTCTCGAGCTGCGACTTGACGGCGTCGAGGTTGCCGCGCATCGCATCTGCCAGCTCCGCCAGGCGGACCTCGACGATGCGACCCTCGCGCTCGGGCATGGCATCGATCGCGAGGTTCAACCCCGAGCGTCCGGGTCCGATCCGAACCCACTGGCGGACCACCACACCGTCGCGTACCGGATCCACCTCGAAACCCCACCTCGACCACGGTAACGACGTGGTGTCAGCCACCTCCCAGACCCACCGCCTGCCGGGCTCGACTTCGACCACCGTGCTGGTCGTCGTCCACTCGCCGAGGTGCTCGTTGCGGTTCACGCCCTCGAAGCGGGCACCGACGACCGGCTCGTTCGCATCATTCAGCCAACGGGCGGACTGCAGCTCACCGCCGCATCGAGTGGGCAGCGTGATGTCGCACACCGCCGTCCACGCATCAACGGGCGAGGCGACGATCCGTTCGGTGACCTCCACGGTCGGGCAGTCGCGGTAGCGCATCGTCGGCATCCTTCCCGCTGGTGCGCCCGTCGCGTCAGCGGGAAGATCGTACTGAGCGACACGTGCTGCGGATGACCGACACCGCCATGCGTCTGTCGAGCGAGCGCGGAGCAGCGGTCGATCGTGTGATCCGGATGTCTCAACCAACAGCGACGGTGGCTAGATGGCGTCGTCGCCACGTTCGCCGGTGCGGACCCGCATGAGGTGGCCCAGATCGATGGCCCAGATCTTGCCGTCGCCGATCTTCTCGGTGCACGCGGCGTCGGCGATCAGGTTGATGATCTCCTCGGTCCGGTCGGTCTCGACGATCACCTCGAAGCGGATCTTCGGAACGAAGTCGATCTTGTACTCCGAGCCACGGAAGGTCTCGGACTTGCCGCCCTGACGGCCGTAGCCCTGGACCTCGCTGACGGTCAGGCCTGAGACACCCGCGGTCCGGAGCGCCTCCTTCACCTCCTCGAGCTTGAACGGTTTGACGATCGCGGTCACGAGCGTGGGCATGGGTTCTCTCCTGCGATGGTTGCTGTCGGGTCGGTCATCTCACACTCGCTGCTCTCGCTGCTCCCGCCGGAACGGATCCTCCCTGGGCAGCCCGGTCTGCGTCGAGTACGACATCCCCTGGCCGAACTCCACGTTGTAGGCGGTGACGCCGTGCTCGTGGAGGTCCAGCCCTTCGAGCTCCCCGTCCTTGGCGACGCGCAACGCCCATTCGCCGGGGAACTTCGCGACGGTCTTCATGAGGAGCACACCGACGCCGCCCACCGCCACGATGCAGGAGACCACCCCGAGGACCTGGGCAAGGAGCTGGATTCCGCCGCCACCGTTCACGAGCCCTTCGACGACGACGGAGGTGTCGGCACCGTCCGGACCAGGCAGGCCGAAGCCGCCGGCGAAGAGGCCGATGCTCAGGCAACCCCAGATCCCGCAGACGAGGTGCACCGGTACGGCGCCGATGGGGTCGTCGATGCGGAGGTGTTCGAGCAGGTCGGTGGCGAGGGGGACGACGATGCCGGCGACGACGCCGATGACCACGGCCCAGACCGGCTTGACCCAGTAGCAGGGTGCCGTGATGGCGACGAGGCCACCGAGAAGGCCGTTGATCGACATGCCCATGTCCCACTTCTTGGAACGGGGGTAGACGAAGAACACCGCTGTCAGACCGGCCGCACACGCTGCGAGCGTGGTGTTGGTGGCGACCCGACCGATGCCCTCGAAGTCCATGGCCGACAGGGTGGAGCCTGGGTTGAACCCGTACCAGCCGAACCACAGGATGACAGCGCCGATGGCCCCCATGGTCAGATCGTGCGGCGGGGTCGGGCCGCCGCCGTCGCGCTTGAACTTGCGACCCAGGCGAGGACCGAGGGCCATGGCGCCGGCGAGGGCCAACAGCCCACCGACCATGTGGACGACCGACGACCCGGCGAAGTCGCGGAACACGGCCTTCATCCCGTCGCCGTCGGTGAACAGGCCACCGAACCAGCCCATGGTGTTGCCCAGCCACCCGCCGGGACCCCACACCCAGTGGCCGAAGATCGGGTAGATGAACCCGGAGACGATGAGCGAATAGACGATGTCGCCCTTGAACGAGGTCCTGCCCACCATCGCCCCGGATGTGATGGTGGATGCGGTGTCGGCGAAGGCGAACTGGAACAGGAAGAACGCCAGGAACGCCACCTTGGTGTCGAACAGGCCGCCGTAGGTGTAGGTCGGACCGGCACCGCTGAGGAAGAAGTAGTTCCAGCCGATGAGCCCGTTGCCGGAGCCGAACTGGAAGGCGAACCCGATCGCCCAGTAGAGGATCCCGCAGAGGCACGTGTCGAAGATGCACTCCATCAGGATGTTGACCGTCTCCTTGGAACGCGAGAAGCCGGCCTCGAGGGCCATGAACCCGGCCTGCATGAAGAAGACCAGGAAGGCGGCGACGAGCGTCCACATCGTGTTGATGGGGCTGATCAGCTGGTCGACCTTGTGCGCCGTCGACTGCAACGTCGACGCGCCTGCCTGATCACCGGCGAACCACGCTGCCCCCTTCATCAGTGCGAGCACGGACGCGATGCCGAGCATCTTGCCGCTCAGGAGGATCCCGAAGGCGCGGCGAATCTCCGGGTCCTTGAACCGACGCAACGATGTTGTGGTCATGGCGGCACCGTACGAAGCGGTGATTTCGTGGTGATGGCCCAGCCGTTACGAGTCGGTTTCGGAGCGCTGGGTCGGGCATCGTCCACCCGTCGAGCGGTGAGGTCGTCCGCAGCAGTGCCCCGGCCGGCTCTCGATGCCGCTCGGTCACGAGGTCCCCTGAGAGTCGGCTTCGGATCGACCCGAGCACCCGGTGACGGCCGCCACATGGAGCGCGAGGCTTCGGAAGAACAAGGAGGTGGAGCCATGGCTTCCATCACGAAGAGGACGTTCGAGGATCCCGACGAGACGCGACGACCCGACAAGACCCGGATGGACATCATCGACCTGGGCTCGGCCAAGGCGGCGCGCATGACCGCCGAGCCGGGCTGGACCTGGTCGACGTGCATCAAGCCCCTCGCCGGGACCGACTCGTGTCAGACACGCCACGTCGGCGTCGTCCAAGCCGGGTCGTTGACGGTCACCCACGACGACGGCACCGAGGTCCAGCTGAACCCCGGTGACGTGTACGTCATCGAACCCGGCCACAACGCCCGGGTCACCGGCGACCAGGTGTTCACAACCCTCGAGTTCGAGAGCCACACCGCGGAGATCTACGCCAAGGGCTCCTGAGCACGCGTCGGGGTCTCCGGTCGCGTCCCGCCTCTGCCAGAGCATTCTGGGGGTCGGAATCGACAGGATGTGTCGAAAGCGACCCCTATGTTCCGGTGGTGGGTGTTCCGGTGGTGGGGGTGCGGGGCACGAGCAGGTCGGCGAGTGCCGCCGCCGGGTCGGACGCCGTCACCAGGTGCTCCCCCACCAGCACGGCGTGGTAGCCGGCGGCCGCGAGCGCCTCCGCGTCGCCACGCCCACGGACACCTGACTCGGCAACCCGTACGGTCCCCACCGGCATGACCGACGCCATGCGCACGGCCCGGGCCTGGTCCACCTCGAAGGTGACGAGGTCCCGCTGGTTCACGCCGATGAGGTCTCCCGCCGTGTTCGACAGCGCACGCTCCAGCTCCGCCTCGTCGTGGATCTCGATGAGCACGTCGAGACCGATCTCCGCAGCGAGCGACGAGAAGTCCCGCAGCTCGACGTCGTCGAGCGCGGCGACGATGAGCAGCACGCAGTCCGCACCCATGAGCCGGGCGTCGCACACGTCGTTGGGTGACACCGTGAAGTCCTTGCGCAGCACCGGAAGCCCCACCGCGGCGCGCGCTGCGGCGAGGTCCGCGGCGGATCCACCGAAGGATCCAGCATCGGTCAGCACCGACAGGCACGACGCACCGGCGGATTCGTAGCTGCGGGCGAGCACGGCCGGGTCGAGGTCCGCGAACAGGTCCCCCTTGGACGGCGACCGGCGCTTGACCTCCGAGATCACCGCCAGGTCGGTCCGCCCGCTGAGCGCCTGTCGGAACCCCCGGGTCGGACCCATCGAACGGGCACGCTCCACCAACCCGTCAGTGCTCCTGGCATCCGCCGCTGCCTCGCCACGATGACGGGCGAGGATCGCATCGAGGTAGGTGGCCATCGGAATCCGACCGTACCGCGGGCCCGGTCCGCGGACCGTCGACCGATCGAAGGAGCAGCCACCGACGGTCAGGCGCAGCGTCTGACGCACGTGGACGTGGCAAGGTCGGCCCGAGTCGTCCACCATGGAGGACATGCACGTCATCGTGACCGGCGCCGCCGGCCTGATCGGCTCGCACCTGGTCGACCGGCTCCTCCTCGCCGGCCACGCCGTCGTCGCCGTCGACGACTTCTCGACCGGACGCTCGCACAACCTCGACGAGGCGAGGAGCGATGACCGGTTCACCTTGCTCGAGGGCGACGTGACCGATCCCTCGGTCTGGGACCGGATCGATCGTCTGGGCGAGCCGTCACGTCTGTTCCACCTGGCGTGTCCACCCTCGCCGGTCGACTTCACCACGATGCCGCTGCAGATCCTGCGCACCTGCAGCACGGGCACGTTGCTCGCGACCGGGTTCGCCCGTCACCACGGCTGCCGCCTGCTGCTGGCGTCCACCAGCGAGGTCTACGGCGAGCCGCTCGTCCACCCGCAGACGGAGTCCTACACCGGCAACGTCACCACCGTCGGGCCCCGTGCCTGCTACGACGAGGGCAAGCGCTTCGCCGAAGCGGTGGTGTCGTCCTCCACGCGTTCGGAGGGTCTCGACGGGTGCATCGCCCGGATCTTCAACACCTACGGCCCCCGGATGCGCGCAGATGACGGCCGGGTGGTCGCCAGCTTCGTGAACAGCGCGCTGCGGGACCAACCGCTGACCGTCCACGGATCAGGCGACCAGACGCGCAGCTTCTGCTTCGTCGACGACCTCGTGCAGGGGCTGATGGCGTTGATGGCGTCGGATCTGGCAGGACCGGTGAACATCGGCAACGACGCCGAGATGACGATCCTCGACCTGGCCGAGACCGTGCTCGAGGTCACGGGCTCGCGCTCGCGGATCGAGCACCGACCGCTGCCCGTCGACGACCCCACCCGACGGCGGCCCGACCTCACCGTCGCCCGCTCCGAGCTCGGCTGGGAGCCGACCACCTCGCTGCGGTCCGGCATCTCGCGTGTCGTGGAGCACTTCCGCCGCCACGCCTGACACCGGATCACCCCTGGTGCCCGGCCCGGTCGAGGCGTTAGCATCCCCGCAACCGGGGAGGGAGCTGTGGGAGCTGGGAAGGAACCGTCGGGTGGCGCCGCAGTACTTGTCGGCGGAGCTGGATTCGTGGGGTCCGCGACGGCCCTCGGACTCCGCCGCAGGGGTTGGGACGTCACCGTCGTCGATGTGAACCGACCACCGGACCGGGTCCTGCGGACCGGCGTCGGGTGGCAGCGATGCGACCTGTTGAACGACGACATCTGCCTCCCCGACGGCGATGTCGTGATCCTGGTCGGCAACGGCGACCCTCGCACACGCTGGCCGTGGCACCAGCCGCTGCAGACCGTCGTGACGACGGGCCGACTGGTGAGTGCCCTGGCCGGCCGACGTGTGACGCTCTGCTCGACGTTGGAGGCGTTCGGCGCGGCGGCCGCACCGCTCACCGAGACCACGGAGTCCGTGCTGCCGTGGACCGACGAGAAGCTGAGCCTGTGGCTCGAGGACGGTCGCACGCTGTTCGGACAGCCATGTCCGCCATGGCAGGCCGCAGCCTGGTGTCGAGCGCTGGTGGACGCGGATGCGACCGGTCGTTGGGTCTACGGGATGGCCAAGCGGGCCCAGGAGCTGCTGGTGACCGCGGTCGTTCCCGACGCCACCGTCCTGCGCCTCGCGAACACCGTCGGTGCCGGCCAGGAGCGGGTGATCGCCCGGTTCGCCCGCCGGGCGGCGACCGGCCGCCGGCTCGACGCGTCGCACCCGGTCAGGCGGAGTCTCCTCCCGGTGGGTCACGTGGCGGAGGTCATCCACGGACGTCCGGGCCCGGGGACCTTCATCGTCGGATCCGAGTCGATCGAGTTGCTCGAGCTCGCGAACCACGTCGTCGGGCGGGTCGGCTCCCGATCGGCGCCCACCTCCGAGATCAGGGTCGTCCCGGTGACCTCGGACGACAGCTGCGGACAGGTCCTCGACACCGCGCTCGACAGGATCGGCCTCGGTGTCGCGCAGCCCCTCACGTGGCTCGACGACGTCCTGCCCGAGCTGCTGGGTGACGATGCGATCCGCATCCATCCACCGGTCGGCGTGGTCGTCCCGCCACGGCTGGCACGACCCGATGTCGTGGTGCAGCGCCAACAGGCGGCGCTGTGGAGCGGTGCGGTCAAGCACGGCAACCGTTGGTCCGACGAGCTGGAGGCCAGGCTGCGTGACGATCTCGGCCTGTCGGACCGGCACCGTCTGCTCGCCACCACGAGCGGCACCGATGCCCTGAGGATCATGTGCGGCGCGCTCTGCGGGCCCGGATCGGGTCGGGTGGCCGTCGTCCCGTCGTTCACCTTCCCGGCCACCGCCGAGGTGGCCGCGCAGCTCGGCTACCGGATCCGGTTCGCGGACATCGACCCGCACACCTGGACGATGGATCCCGCGTCGTTGCGCACAGCGTTGACGCCGGGAGATGTCGGGATGGTCATCGCGGTCGACACGTTCGGTCATCCGGCTGACCACCCGGCACTGCAGGCCGAGTGCGACGCAGCCGGCGTCCCCCTGCTCGTGGATTCAGCGGCATCGCTCGGAAGCGAGGTGGACGGTCGACCGATCGGCACCCAGGCCGTGGCGCACGCGTTCTCGATGAGCTTCGCCAAGGTGCTCTCCGCCGGTGGCGCCACCTATCTCAAGGTCGCCCACACGGACG
>CAYSCB010000141.1:0-7572 GCA_964429335.1 uncultured Aquihabitans sp. | reverse complement strand
CCGCGGTGTCGAAGGCCCGGGATCTCTGGCCGGGTCGAACGGTGCACGTGGAGTGCGACTCGCTGGAGCAGTGCGTGGAGGCGCTCGAGGCCGGGGCCGACGCGGTGTTGCTCGACAACATGTCGCCCGAAGAGGTGCGGACATGCGTCGCTGCGGCGCAGGTCCGCCAGGGCGGCCACGACCGGCGCACGCTGCTCGAGGTGTCGGGTGAGATCACGCTCGAGACGATCGCGGAGTACAGCGGGACCGGAGTGGACATGATCTCGGTTGGTCGGATCACCAAGTCGGCGCCGACGCTCGACATCGGCCTGGACCTCGCCTGAGCGACCGCAGACGGAACAACGCCACCCACCCCGTTCTGTTCGTCGGATCACAAAATCAACGATGTGAACCGACGAACAGAACGCTGTCGACCGGGGCGCAGCACCGATCGGGGTGGCACCGCAGCGCACGCTGCGACGATCGTCACGGCCAGGACCGTGAACACGGCGATCGACGTGCTCCACGGGATCCAGCCGGTCGTCATGTAGGCGTGGTTGCCGGAGGCGAACGATCGGGTGGTGGTCCGGAACAGGAGCAACGCTGCGGCGCCGATGGCGCCGGCCACCACCAGCGCGGCGCCGATGGCGCCGGCCACCACCAGCGCGGCGCCGGCAGCGGACCGCCACCGTGACGCGCCGGGAGGCGAGCGCACCCATCGCCACGCGAGCGCGACCGCCCCGATGATGAGCGTCAGCGTCGCCGGTGACAGCGTGCTCAACAGCGCCAGAACGATCGCCGCCGGCAAGAGCAGCGGGGTCCGGCCTGTCCGGTTCGCGATGAGGCACAGGACGCCGGGAGTTGCGACGAGCGCCCCGAGCGCGATCGATGTCGTCAACGACTCGGCGCTCCGTGCCACAGGGTCCTCACCGAGGAAGCGGATGATCCCGAGCCCGACCCCGGCGAGGATCAGGAGCAACCCCACGACGTCCACCCAGCCGGTCGGCTCGACCGGCTGCATGGTCGCATCCGTCGTCGTGTCGGTCATGGTCGTGTTGTCGGTCATGGTCGTGCTCCTTCGGACGGTCGGTCAGCGTGGGCGGCGAGCAGCAGCCGTGCGAGCTGAGTTGCCTGATCCGCTGCTGACGGACCGTCGGGTTCGAGGGCGCACTGCAGTGCGATCCCGTTGGCAGCGGCGACGACGAGCGAGGCCATCGCGTCGGGATCGACCCAGCCCGGGACGGAGCCGGCTTCGACGAGCTCGGCGTTCACCGCCGACAGACGTCGGCGGATCCGGGCCACGACCTCGCGGGTGGGGTCGGCGTCTCCGGTGCGGTCAGGGTCCGTGGGCGGTCGGGCGGCCTCGATGAGGGCGGTCAGGTAGGCGGTGGTGTTCTCGTGTCGTTCCGCGAACGTCGCGAGCAGCCGACCGATGGCATCCATCATCCGGATGCCGGGGTCGCCGTCGGCTTCGAGCACCTCCAGTGCGGGGTCGACCAGCACCGCAACCTCGGACCGCAACGTGGCGTCGATCAGTGCCTGCTTGGAGCCGAACCAGTAGGTGATCGCTGCCAGGTTCACGCCGGCTTCCTCGGTGATCCGCCGCGAGGTCGCCGCAGCGAGCCCGTCACCGGCGATGATCCTGGCCGTGGTGTCGATCAGACGGGTCCGCACCTCTCCGTCGTCGCTGGCAGCACGTCGCTGCTCCCGAGAGGGTGAGATCGATCGGTTCATACATACGTATGATATTCGGCGCTGGGTCCCATGACGACCGGGTGGGGCGGTTCTGGCATCCTGTGAGCGGTCCCCGGACCGCGATCGACCGGCGGCTCCACGACCCTCATCAGCGATCGTCCGGATGACAGCCAGTCCCAGACACAGCCGGACCGAGACACAGACAGGACCCGCCCGTGCTGCTCGTCATCGATGCCGGCAACACCCAGACCGTCGTCGGTCTCTACGACTCAGGTGACCACAGCCACCAGCTCCTCGACCACTGGCGCCTGTCCACCAACTCCGAACGTACGAGCGACGAGCTGCTCCTCCTGCTGCGACAGCTCCTCGAGACCCGTGACCTTGACATCCGGACCGACGTCACCGGTGTCGCGATCTCCTCGGGTGTCCCGTCGATCACCTTCGAGCTGCGACAGATGTGCGAGCGCTACCTGAACATCGAGCCGGTGGTCCTCGGGACGGGCGTGAAGACGGGGATGTCGATCCTCTACGAGAATCCGCGCGAGGTCGGCGCTGACAGGATCGCGAACGCGGTCGGTGCATATGACCTCTTCGGCGGGCCGACCGTCGTCGTCGACTTCGGCACCGCGACGACCTTCGACGTGATCTCGGACAAGGGCGAGTACCTGGGCGGAGCGATCGTGCCGGGGATCGAGATCTCCATGGACGCGCTGTTCGGGCGTGCCGCCGCGCTGCGCCGGGTCGAGTTGATCGAACCCCGTAGCGTCATCGGCCGCACGACCGTCGAGTCGATCCAGTCGGGTGCGGTGTACGGCTACTCGTCGCTCGTCGACGGGATGTGCGAGCGGATCGAAGCGGTGATCGGTGAGTCGACGATCGTCGCCACCGGCGGTCTCGCCGAGCTGATCGCGCCGGTGACGACCTCGATCGAGCACGACGAGCCCTGGTTGACGCTGCACGGCCTGCGCCTCATCTGGGAGAAGAACCAGTGACCAACGACGATCGCGTCCTCGAGGGATGGGAGCAGCCGTACACCTACGAGCCGTCTTCCACCGCCGCCTCGATCGCGGCAGCGCATCCGGACCTGGAGCCCGGGACCGAGACCGGGCAGCAGGTGACCGTCGCCGGACGCCTGATGCTGCGTCGGGTGCAGGGCAAGCTCGCCTTCGGCACCCTCGCTGACCGCACGGGTCGCATCCAGCTGTTCGCGCCCTCGGCGAGCACGCCCGACTTCTCGGCCTTCTGCGAGCTGCACCTCGGTGACTGGATCGGAGTGACCGGGGAGGTGATGACCACCCGACGCGGTGAGCTGTCGGTCCGGGTCGACGGCTGGACGCTGCTCGCTCCGGCCCGACGGCCGTTCCCCGACAAGTGGCACGGCATCAGCGACCCCGATACTCGCTACCGGCAGCGCTACGTGGACCTGTGGGTCACCGACGAGGCCCGCCGCACCTTCGAGATGCGTTCACGCGTCCTGTCGTCGACCCGCCGGTTCATGGAGGACCGCGGGTACATGGAGGTGGAGACGCCGGTGTTCCACCCCGTCCCCGGTGGGGCGTTGGCCGAACCGTTCACCACCCACCACAACGCCCTCGACCTGGACCTCTACCTGCGCATCGCTCCCGAGCTGTACCTGAAGCGCCTCGTCGTCGGCGGCTTCGACAAGGTCTTCGAGGTGGCCCGGGTGTTCCGCAACGAGGGCATCTCGACCCGTCACAACCCTGAGTTCACGATGCTCGAGGCCTACGAGGCGTACGGCGATTACCACACGCACATGGCGCTCACCGAGCAGCTGGTCGCCCACCTGGCGACGGAGCTCACCGGTTCGACCACGGTCACCTTCGACGACCGCGCGGTGGACCTGTCGACGCCATGGCGACGCGCGACCCTGGCCGAGCTCACCTCCGAGCAGGTTGGTGAGGATGTGTCGGTCCACACCCCGCTCGTGCGTCTGCGTGATCTGTGCGATGCCCACGACGTCCCGCGGAAGGACTCCTACGGCCCGGGCAAGCTGCTGCTGGAGCTCTACGAGAAGACGACCGAGGCGACGCTGTGGGACCCGACGTTCGTCATCGACTACCCGGCCGAGGTCTCGCCGCTGTCACGCCGCCACCGCGAGGACCCGGAGCTGACCGAGCGGTTCGAGGGCATCGTCGTCGGCCGCGAGCTGTGCAACGGGTTCTCCGAGCTGACCGATCCGGATGACCAGCGGTCCCGCTTCGAGGAGCAGGCGGCGCAGAACGCCGCCGGTGATGCCGAGGCGATGGTCGTCGATCGTGACTACCTGCGGGCGCTCGACTACGGCCTGCCCCCGACGGTGGGTCTGGGAATCGGCATGGACCGCCTCGTGATGCTGCTGACCGGGACGCACTCCATCCGCGACGTCGTCCTGTTCCCGACCCTCCGGCCCGAGGCCGGAAGTCCAGCAGAGCGGCCGGAGGCCGGAGGACCCACCGGTTGACCGCCCTCCTTCTGACCCACGACGGCGATGAGCTCCGGATCGATCCGGAACAGGTGCTGACGTTCGGACGATCGGGCGACCTCGTGGTGGACGCGGCGAACCGGTACCTGCACCGGGTGCTCGGGTGCTTCGCGGACCGCGACGGTGTGTGGTTCCTCCAGAACATGGGATGTCACACCACGATCCGGGTGATCGACAGGACCGGTCCGGACCGGATCGAGGTCGGTCCGGGCGCTCAGGCGGCCCTCACCTTCGCGGAGTTCGCCGTGGTCTTCGACGCCGGCCCGTCGTCCTACGAGATCCGGGGCCTCCACGTCGACGGGTGACCGGTACAGTCCGGCCATGTACATCGTGAGCGGCACCATCACCATGGAACCCGAGGGCCACGACGCGGCGGTCGCGCTGTTCGGTCCCCTGACCGAGGCGACGTTGGCCGAGGACGGCAACATCACCTACGGCTTCTGGGCGGATCCGGTGCGGCCCGGCGTGTTCCGGGTCTACGAGGAGTGGGCGTCGCTCGATGCGCTGGGCGCTCACATGGCGACGCCGCACATGGCCGACTTCCTGACCGGGATGGGGTCGTTGCCGATCACCGGGACCGAGATCACCCAACACGAGGTCGCGGGTTCCACGAAGCTCATGTGAGCATGTGGTCGTGATCTCAGGCGGCAGCGGCTTCGACGTTGTCGAGCAGGTAGTCCGCGGCTGCTGACAGACCGACGACGCCGGGGCTGTCCGGCAGTCGGCTCAGCGCCTCACGACCCCGGTCGGCGTAGGCGCGTGCCCGTGCGATGGTCACATCGATGGCGCCGCCGCTGCGAACGATGTCGATCGCCCGGTCACGGGTCGCGGTATCGATCGGTCCACCGAGCAGGCTGCGCAGCTCCGTACCGTTCCGTGATGCGAGCGTCAGGATGACCGGAAGGGTGTAGACGCCCTCTTCGAGGTCGTGGCCGGCGGGCTTGCCGAGCATCGTCTCGGTGGCGACGAGGTCGAGGACGTCGTCGACGAGCTGGAACGCCATCCCGTAGCTCAGACCGAACGCCGAGAGCGAGTCGGTGTGGGGCCGTGGCAGGTCGGCGACGATCCCGCCGATGCGACAGGCCGCAGCGAGCAGCGACGCCGTCTTGCCCTCGATCGAGCGGAGGTAGGCGTCCTCGGTGCGGTCGACGTCGTGAGCGTGACGGAGCTCGAGCACCTGACCCTCGCAGAGCCGCCCGATGGTCGCGGCGAGGAGAGCGGCGACCTCGACGCCGAGTCCGGCGGCGAGCTCGGACGCGCGGGCGAGGAGGAAGTCGCCGGCGAGGATCGCCTTGAGGTTGCCCCAACGGGCGTTGACGCTGTCGACGGTCCGGCGCATGGTCGCCTCGTCCATCACGTCGTCGTGATAGAGCGAGCCGAGGTGGACGAGCTCGACGGCGACGCCGCCGGTCACGGCGTGGGCGCTCGCGGGCGTGTCCACGGTGAGGGCGGTCGCCGCGGCGGCGATGCAGAAGCCGGGCCGGACCCGCTTGCCCCCGGCGTCGATGAGGTGCGAGGAGATCTCCGTGAGCAGCTCGTCGCCGGAGCGGACGGACTCGATCAGCTGCTGTTCGACCCGCGCCAGGTCCCCTGCCATCGACGGCATGACCTGGAGCGGGTTGTGATCGGCCATCTCACGAACCTACTCGTTGGGACCGAGGCGTCCCCAGCGCAGGTCGGTGCGGGAACGTTCCTCACAGGCCTGCACGCGGTATCGGAGCCTTGGCGTTCGGTGAGCCCGGACCGACGGCGGCGGAGCTCGGGGTCGTGGAAGTCGGCGTGCTGAGAGACGATCCTGGCGCGGGGAACGGCTGACAGGGTCGGGCGGTACACTGATCCGACGTCATCCCGGGAGGCACCCAGTGTTCGAACGTTTCACCGACCGGGCCCGCAGGGTGGTCGTGCTGGCCCAGGAGGAGGCTCGCCTCCTCAACCACAACTACATCGGGACCGAGCACATCCTCCTCGGTCTCATCCACGAGGGCGAGGGCGTCGCCGCCAAGGCGTTGGAGTCGCTCGGCATCTCGTTGGAGGCGGTGCGCCAGCAGGTGGAGGAGATCATCGGCCAGGGCGGCTCGTCGCCGTCGGGCCACATCCCGTTCACGCCACGGGCCAAGAAGGTCCTGGAGCTGTCGTTGCGTGAGGCGCTGCAGCTGGGCCACAACTACATCGGTACCGAGCACATCCTCCTCGGTCTCATCCGTGAGGGTGAGGGTGTCGCGGCGCAGGTGCTGGTGAAGCTCGGCGCGGACCTCAACAAGGTCCGGCAGCAGGTCATCCAGTTGCTGTCCGGCTACCAGGGCAAGGAGCCCGCGACCTCCGGCGGCCCGCAGGAGGGCACGCCGTCGAGTTCGCTGGTGCTCGACCAGTTCGGACGTAACCTCACGCAGGCGGCCCGCGAGGCGAAACTCGACCCGGTCATCGGGCGCGAGAAGGAGATCGAGCGGGTCATGCAGGTGCTGTCCCGCCGGACCAAGAACAACCCGGTGCTGATCGGGGAGCCCGGCGTCGGCAAGACCGCCGTCGTCGAGGGCCTCGCGCAGATGATCGTGCGCAACGAGGTCCCGGAGACGCTCAAGGACAAGCAGCTCTACACCCTCGACCTCGGCGCGCTGGTCGCCGGCAGCCGCTACCGCGGTGACTTCGAGGAGCGGCTGAAGAAGGTCCTCAAGGAGATCCGCACCCGCGGTGACATCATCCTGTTCATCGACGAGATGCACACGCTGGTCGGGGCGGGTGCCGCGGAGGGCGCGATCGACGCCGCCAGCATCCTCAAGCCCATGCTGGCCCGCGGCGAGCTGCAGACGATCGGCGCCACCACCCTCGATGAGTACCGCAAGCACCTCGAGAAGGACGCCGCGCTCGAACGCCGCTTCCAGAAGGTGGTCGTCGACGAGCCGTCGGTCGCCCACACGATCGAGATCCTCAAGGGCCTGCGCGAGCGCTACGAGCAGCACCACCGGGTGACGATCACCGACCAGGCGCTCGTCGCCGCGGCGAACCTCGCCGATCGCTACATCTCGGACCGCTTCCTGCCCGACAAGGCCATCGATCTCATCGACGAGGCAGGTTCCCGTCTGCGCATCCGTCGCATGCAGACCCCGCCGGACTACCGCGAGATCGAGTCCGAGCTGGCCGACGTCGTCCGCCAGAAGAAGGAAGCGGTCGAGTCCCAGGACTTCGAGGCGGCCGGCCGGTTGCGCGATCGGGAGAAGGAGCTCCTCGCCACGAAGGAGGAGAAGGACCTCGAGATGAAGGCGGCCGGCGTCGACTTGTTCGACGAGGTCGATGAAGAGGCGATCGCCGAGGTGTTGTCGTTGTGGACGGGCATCCCCGTCTACCAGCTCACCGAGGAGGAGAGCGCCAAGCTCCTGCGCATGGAGGACGAGCTGCACAAGCGGGTCATCGGCCAGGAG
>CAYSCB010000140.1:0-7595 GCA_964429335.1 uncultured Aquihabitans sp. | reverse complement strand
GAGAGGAAGAATTGCTCCAGGTCTGTGCAGAGACCGGCGTGACAGACACGGCGGTCGGGCGCGTCGGCGCCGGCCAGCCGTCCGGACTCCGTCATTCGCGCATCGTTCGCGCCCCGCGTGGAACCATGGTCCGATGCGACCGACGAGATTGCTGACCCTCGCAGCCTGCCTCGTCCTGCTCGCCAGCGGCTGCGGCGGGACGGACGATGACGGCCACGCCTCCGGATCGAAGTCGAGCACGATCTCCAACGAGCGGGGCTCCGGATCGGACACGGCGACGCTCACCTCCGGCAACTTCTCCATCACCGTCCCCGCCGGGTTCGATATCGAGGATCGCTCCGGCGTCTACGTGATGTCCGACGGCACCCGGTCCATCAGCTACTCACGAACCGCGACCGGCGCCACCGCGGAGGAGTTCCTCCAGCAGCTGCTCGACCAGCTCGGCGGTGAGGTGACAAGTCAGGACGGCGACGGGTCGGGCTACACCGCCGAGATCGAGCGCGACGGCGCCCGGGAGATGCTCGTGATCCGCCAGGAGGACGGGGCGATCGCGATCACCACCGGTCACGCGCCCGACGAGGACCCGCTGGGTCTCGACGACGTGGTGGCCGCTGCCGACAGCGCGCAGGGGGCAGTGACGCTCACGCCGCCAGCGGCCACCGGCGGCGGAACGATCGAGCTCAAGGAGTACTCCGCTCCCGACGGAGGTGCGACCGGCCTCGTCCCCGCCGATCCGTCGTGGAGGATCTCGAGCAACGGCGGGACCATCGAGGGCTCGAGCGACGTCGGCAACTTCGTGTTCGGCGTGACGATCCAGGTCCTGACCCCGCAGAACGCCCTACCGGGCGGAAGTGGGATCGTGTCCCCCTACGTCGATGCAGGGTCGTCGCTGGGCGTGATGATCCCGAAGCTGGTGCAGGGTGTCGGCAACGTGCAGATCACCTCGACGCTGGCCGACGGGGTGATCGACGGATACACGTCGTCGGGCATGTACTCCTTCACCTACGACTGGAACGGACAGCCCTGGACCGGTGTCGCGATCGTCGCCACCGATGATCCCTCGAAGTACGGCAACTTCATGTGGAACTGGTACTACACGGCGATCAGCGTGCCGAGCGGCAGCGATGGCTCGGTGGGCTCGGGTCTGCTGAAGGCCTGGCAGGCATGGAACCCGAGTGGCGCCATCGCCCAGCGCAGCCAGCGATCGAAGCAGCTGCTCGACGAGACGAACCAGATCTGGGCCGACACCTCGGAGTTCCGGGCGAAGCAGGCCGATCGCCAGTCCCGCGACGTCGGGTGCCTGCTGCAGGGCTACTACGACGTCGAGGACAACTCCCGGAAGTACGACCTGCCGCCGTTGCCCTGCGACCAGGCGTACGTCCCCGGCAACTGACCGGGGACCGCCTCACACGGCGACGACGACCTTCGAGCGCCGACGGTCGGCGCAGTGCACCGCGGCGGCCCCGAGGGTCAGCATCCGGGCATCGCCGATCGGCGTTCCCGTCCCCCGACTGCAGACCATCGCGACCGCGAGGTCGCGCTCCGGATCGGCCCAGGCACCGGATCCACCGAACCCGAAGTGACCGAACCCCTGCGACACCGTCCCGCACGCGGTGATGACACGGTGGTAGCCGAGTCGCCAGTCCATCGGCGCCACGAGCACCAGGTCCGGTCCGGTGCGCTGGCGCTCCGCGATGAGATCCACGGTCCGTTGCGACAGGATGCGTGTGCCGTCGAGGGTGCCACCCCCGGCCAGCATCGCGTACATGCGGGCCAGCGACCGGGCGGTGAAGAAGCCGTTCGCCGCCGGTACCTCGGCATCCATCACGTCCGCGCCCCACAGGACGTCCTCGACGCCGCGGGGAACGAGCGCGTTGACCACTCGCCGCGTGTTCGCCGGTCCGGGCAACGCCGAGACGACCTTGCCGAGACCGCGGCCGAGCTCCTTCTCGATCGTGCGGAACGGTTCGATCCGGGGTCGGGGGATGCCCATCGGGCCGAGCGGCGCGACCCGGTGCCGTTCCGATTGCGGCAGGCCGATGTAGAGCCCGTCCAGCCCGAGTGGCTCCGCGAGCTCGCGACGGACGAACTCACCGATCGGCAGTCCGGACACGCGTCGCACGATCTCGCCGACCAGCCACCCGTAGGTGAGCGCGTGGTACCCGTGACGGGTTCCCGGCTCGTAGGCGGGCCGCGCCCCGG
Source organism: uncultured Aquihabitans sp. (assembly GCA_964429335.1). Taxonomy (GTDB): domain Bacteria; phylum Actinomycetota; class Acidimicrobiia; order Acidimicrobiales; family Microtrichaceae; genus Dermatobacter. The sequence goes on along the minus strand of CAYSCB010000140.1, from coordinate 5,393 downwards.
CGAGCGCAGCGGTCATGTGCTCCCAGTCCAACATGTGGTCCGCGGAGCCGATCGTGGAGCGCAGCCGGTGCAACCCGGCGGAGTGCGTCAGCACGTGACGGACGGTGACGTGCTCCTTGCCGTTGACGGCGAACTCGGGCCAGTAGCGAGCCACCGGTGCGTCGTAGTCGACGAGTCCACGGTCGGCCAGCACGTGCAGCGCCGTGGAGACCACGCCCTTTGTCGTGCTGAAGCACATCGCGACCGTGTCGGATGCCCACCGCTCGTCAGCATCCTTCCAGCCGCCCCACAGATCCACCACCGGTTCGCCGCGGTGGTACACGGCGACCGCCGCACCGCCGTTGGTGCGTTGGAGCTGGCGGCGGAACACTGCCGCGACCCGCTCGAAGTCCTTCTCAACCGTGCCGTCGATCGGAGTCCTCCCTCACGCGCCCCGGATGGGGACCACCATCTCCGCATCACCGTACCCGGACCCGAGTCGGACCACAGCACGACACGACGACAGACTGTGAGGGATGCACCGCTCCGACCACGGACGTCCCGACGATGGACGCTTCGACGACACGGGGTCGACGCACCGCTCCCGTGGCGTCCGGATCGTCATTGTGCTCACGCTCTTCGTCGCCACAGCAGCCTTCGTCACCGCGTGCAGCGACGAGCAGGATGCCCGGAGCGACGGCGTGACGACGACTGCGCAGGACGACACCGACGACCTTCCAACCACGGCGGTCGCAGTCGAGCGGTTCGCTCCGGAGGACGACGGCTTCTACGACCTCCCCGATCCACTGCCAGCGGGGAGGCACGGAGACCTCCTCCGGATCCAGCCCGTCCCCGGCGCTCCCGACGGGGCCTCGTGGCAGCGCATCATGTACCGGTCGGCGTCGGTCTCGGGCGAGCCGATCGCCGTGACCGGCGTCGTCACGCTGCCTGACACCGAACCGCCCCCGGGAGGATGGCCGCTCGTCGCCCACGCCCACGGCACCACCGGCATCGCCAACGTCTGCGCGCCCTCGGTCAGCCTCTCCGCCGGCGGCACCTACGCCACGGAGATCGCACTGCTGAGCAACAGCGTCGCCAGCGACGGGTTCGCGCTGGTTTCGACGGACTACGAGGGCCTCGGCGTCAAGGGTCGCCACCCCTACCTGGTCGGCGAGAGCGCTGGACGTAGCGTGCTCGACTCGTTGCTCGCCGCCCGGCAGCTCCCCGATGTCGACGCCAGCGGACCGGTGGGGATCGTCGGCTACTCCCAGGGCGGCCACGCTGCGGCCTGGGCCAATCAGCTGGCATCCGGATGGGCACCGGGACTCGACATCGTCGGTGTGCTCGCCGGAGCACCCGCCAGCGAGGTTCCCGAATTCGTCGCAGCCGACCCCAGCGCCACACGTCCCCTGCTGCAGGCGCGCACCGTGCTCGTCGCGTCCGGTCTGGCGGCGACCGGCGATGCGTTCGACCTGGAGGCCGCGCTGAGCGACGCAGGGCTCGGGGTGCTGGACCAACTTGACGAGCGCTGCGATCCCGACCTGCCGGCGGGCGAGCCCCTGACCCGCGTCGATCTCGCCGTGCAGGAGCCGTGGGCCGGCGCCCTCAGGGCGAACGTGCCCGGAGCCATCCGGGGAGCCGCGCCGGTGCTGATCGTCCACAGCCGCACGGACATCGTGATTCCGATCGCCCAGGGCGAAGCGCTCGCCGCCCGGTTGTGCCGCGCCGGTCAGGTGGTGGAGATGCGCGAACTGCCCGACGGCGAGCACGTCCCGACAGCAGTCGCGGCGTACCGGCTGGGTCTCGCGTGGATCCGGGACCTGATGCGTGGTGAGACACCGGTGTCGACCTGCACCTGACCGGTCAGCCGTCCGGGTCCGCGGCCTTCGGGAGCCTCAGCGATCGAGGCGGTTGGTGATGCGCCCGACCAGGCCGGAGCGGCCGGGGAGCACCCGGGTGAAGAGGCTGACGACGTGGGCATCCGGGCCGACGACAACTCGGGCACGGTTGTGCTCGATCGCCTTCACGATGCGCTTCGCGACCGACGACGGCGGACGCATCAGCACCGGAGCGAGACGCGAGCGCCCCATCTCGGCGATCCTGGCCGCCTGGCTGCCCCGGGCGCTGGCGGTGATGTTGGTGTTGATGGCACCGGGGTGCACCACCGTCACACCCACCGGAGAGGTCACCAGCTCACCTCGGAGTGCCTCGCTGAACGATCGGACGGCACCCTTGGTCAGGGAGTACGAGACGTTGTGGGGAAGGCCCAGGAGGCCGACCATGCTCGACATGTTGACGATGTGGGCCTCGTCCGCGTCGAGCAGCATCGGCAGGAACGCTCGACATCCGTTGACCACACCCCAGATGTTGATGTCGACGATCCAGCGGAGGTCCTCTGGTCCCTCGTCCATGAACGCGCCAGCGGCGGTCACCCCGGCGTTGTTGATCAGGATCTGACAGGGTCCGAGCACGTCACGGACCTCGTCGGGCAGCTCCGCCATGCGGTCCGGGTCCCTCACGTCGGCGCCATGCGCGCTCGCGCTCCGGCCGAGGTCACGAACGAGACCTGCGGTCTGCTCAGCGGCGTCGACGGCCACGTCCACAGCGGCGATCGAGCACCCACGCGCCGCGAGAGCGAGGCTCGTCGCCCGGCCGATGCCGCTGCCGGCGCCGGTGATCACCGCGACCCGTCCGTCCAGCTGCCTCATCGCTGTGCTCCTTCCGGTCCCGACGCCGAGCGACCAGCCTGCACAACTGGTTCGACGCAGTCCAGCTCGCGGATCACTGCTGCGCGAGGAACGCCTGCAGATCGATCGCGTCGCCGTACTTCACCTGGAAGTACGCGAACGCCGGCGCGATCTCCGCAAGGAGGTTCGCGTCGGGGGCGACCGACGACGCGAACCCGTTGAGGTAGAGCAGGTTCTTGAAGAACAGCACCAGCTCCTTGGGGAGCTGCACGCCGTGTCGGGCGACCACCCGGATGAGCTGACCGATCCGGTTCGCGAGCTCGACGACGTCCGCGTCCTCGGGGATGTCGTGGGGTCGGACCTCGCGCTCGATCTCCGCTTCCAGCGGTCCGAGGTCCATCGATGCCGGGATCGCCCCGAAGTCGACCATCGCCTCGAGCTGGACCCTCACGTCCATGTGGGCGAATCCGACGAGGAACTGACCCAGCGCCACACGTTGGTCGGGTGTCAGACGACCGACGATCCCGAAGTCGACGAGCGACAGCATGCCGGTGGTGTCATCCAGCAGGACGTTGCCCGCGTGGAGATCACCGTGGAACACGCCGTAGATGAGCGTGTGCTCGAGCACCGTCTGGATCGCGAACCGGAGGAGCCGCTCCCCGACGGTGCGGTCGACCTCGACCGACGTGTAGGCCGCTCCCGGCAGACGCTCCATGACCAGCACCCGCTCGGTCACCATCCCCGGCACCGGCCGTGGAACGCGGACGTGATCCGCACCGGCGTGCTCGGCCACCACACCGAGCTCGACCATGTTGAGCGCCTCGATCCGGAAGTCGAGCTCCTCGAGGACGAGCTGGGCGAACAGCTCGACGAAGCCGGTGGGGTTCCCCGCGCGGGCGATCGGACTCATGCGCTCGGCCGCCCACGCAGCGGCGGACATCGCGCGGATGTCCATCGTGAAACGCTCACGCAGACGCGGACGCCGGACCTTGACGACGACCTCGCGCCCGTCGCGCAGCACCGCCCGGTGGACCTGCGCGATCGACGCGGCTCCGAGCGGCTCGTCGTCGAACTCGGCGAACAGCTCGCTGATCCGGTGGCCGAACGCCTGGCGGACGATCCGGCGCGGCACCCGCGGTGGAAGGTGCGGTACTTCGTCACGGCACCAGGAGAAGGCCTCCACCCACTCCTCGGGGACGAGCCCGCCCGCGGTCGCGACGAACTGCCCGAGCTTCACCCAGGCCGGTCCACCCGCTCGCACGAGTCGTTCGATCCGTTCGACGGACCCGTCGGATGCGTGCCGCTCCGAATGGCGGCGACCGGACGCCGCGGCAGCCAGATCGCGGATGCCGATGACGGCGAGGTTCGCCCCCACGCGGCCGACGCCGGCGACCATCGTCGGGTCGATCCTCGGGTTCGACAGCTTCTGTGCCTTGAGCACGAGCTGCGGCTGGCGCGCCGGGATCTCGCCCAGCCATGACCTCGCCTGGCCGGCGAGTCCGGGCATGTCGCGGACCCAGGGTGACGAAGCGACGAGCTCGTCGAGGCTGGGCACCTCCAGGCGGGTCGGGTCGAACAGCGATCTCGATTCTGCGTTCACGACGGCTCTCCCCGTTCGATCGACGCCGATGGAGACCTCACACCGGCTGCCGTCCCGCGCGGCAGGACGACAGCCGGTTCGCCGAGGTCGGTGATCAGCCCGCGAAGCTGTTGGACTGGCCCTCCCAGTTCTGCACCGGTGAGAGCTCCTTCCAACCCGTCCCCTCGCGCTGGACGATCCGGAACCCCTCGATCAACCACGGGTCCTTGGTCCCGTCGGTGTTGACCGTGATCTCGTCACGCAGCAGACCGAAGTTCTTGTCCTTGATCGACCACAGCGCGTTCATCACACCGGCGCGGTCGACCGTCTTGGCCTCCTGAAGACCCAGGGCGAACACCGCTCCGAAGCCCCACCCGGGGCCCGAGATGCCACCATCGATCTGGTCCTGGCTGAGTCCCGCGGCCGACGCCTGGGCCACGAACTCCTTGACCCTCGGATTGGATTGGTCCGCCGGATCCGACGGATCGAGGGTCGCCTGGGCTGCGAGCACGCCCTGGTCCTTGCCGCCGGCGAGCGACATCGCGGTCTTGCCGGCGCACGTCACCGACACGAACGTCGCGGGCTTCCATGTGTCGGGCACGAATGTCAGGGTCTTCGGGCACGGCGTCCCGCCGATGCCGACGATGAAGGTGTCACCCCCGGACTGCGACAGCTTCGTCGTTGCGGCCTCCGTCGTCGTCCCCGACAGCGGGTTGTAGCTCTGCTCACCGACGATCGTGATGTCGGTCCCCTTGATCGCCTTCTTGATCGCCTGCTCGTAGGCCTTGCCGAAGTCGTCGTCCTGGTAGAGGAGCGCGATCTTCGCCTTCGGGTTCGACTTCTTCAGGTACTCGATCCAGGCGTGCGCCTCGGTCGCGTAGGACGGCAGTCCGGCGATGTACCACGGGTACTGCTTGTTGTTGCCCCACTGCGGTGACCCGGTCGCGAGCGAGATGTTCGGCACGCACTTCTGGTTGAGGTAGTCACGGACCGAGAGGTTCGTCTCGGTGCCGATGTCACCGACGAGCGCGAACACCTTGTCCTGCTCGACGAGCTTCTTGACCAGCGCCGGGGTCCGCGCCGGGTCGTAGCCGTCGTCCTCCTTGATGAGCTCCAGCTTGTACTGCTTGCCGTCACCGGCCTTCACG
>CAYSCB010000139.1:0-7597 GCA_964429335.1 uncultured Aquihabitans sp. | reverse complement strand
CAGCCTGGGAACGATCCGTAGACGCCACCGTCGCAGCAGCAGGCTCGAACCCCACAAACCCCGGACCCGCTGAACCCGACGACGGACCCGACCTGTCGCCGTCTCCGACCTCGTCTTCCCCAGCCAACGAACTCATGTTCGATACACTAGTCACATGATGTGACAGCGTGCAACACATCACGACGATTTCTCCGAGATCACCTCGATGCATCCCGCACCGATGGATCTGCCTGCTCGCCACGTCGTCAGATGAGATGAAAAGTACGCAGAATCAGTTGCAGGCTCTGACGGCTCGAGCGATCTCACCCCAGCGGTCGAGGCGTGACGGGTCGTCCGCGACATCGTCCAGGGTGAGGTACGAGATCACCCGCTCGGCCACGACGCCGTAGCGCTCGACGATGCGATCGGCCATCTCGTCCCAGGGGCCGATCACCGCGAACGCGTCGAGCATCTCGTCGGTGATCGTGGCGGCCATGCCAGCGATGTCTCCGGCCTTCAGCCGTTCGTTCAGTCGCGCCGAGGTGCCCTCCCAGCCGAGATCGTCGAACTGGAACGCGTAGTTCTTCGTCGAGCCGTAGAACGCGATCTGCAGGCGTGTCCGGTCGAGGAGCCGGGACCGTTCCTCCGGGCTGTCACCGGGGATGACGAACACCGGCACGAGCAGGTCGACCTCGTCGAGGGTGCGACCCGCGCCGGTGGCGCCTGCCTCCACCGACGGCAACAGCCGTTGCTCGATGTAGTGCTGGGAGTGCAGCGGGTGGACGTGGACGCCGTCGGCCACCTCGCCGGCCATCCGTGTCATCCACGGACCGACCGCCGCGACGTCGATCTTGATGTCGCCGTACGGGTGGCTCGTCGGACGCCACATGTCCGGCAGCAGGTTCATCCGGTAGTAGGGGCCGTCGTGGTCGAGCGGTCGGTCGCCCCGGAACGCTGCGAGGCTGTCCCTGACGGCCAGCAGGTAGTCACGCATGCGCGGGCCGGGCGGGTCGAAGGGCATCCCGTAGCGTCGCTCGACGTGCGCCCGGACCTGGCTGCCGAGTCCGAGTCGGAACCGTCCTCCGGTGTTGCCGGCCAGCTCCCACGCGAGACCGGCGGCGATCATCGGGCTCACGGGGAACGCGACGGCGACACCGGTGAGGAACGTGAGCGTCGGCGCCGCGGTCGCGGCGGCTGCCATGCTCATCCACGGGGTCTGTCCGCTCTCGGTGAACATCATCCCTGAGAACCCGGCGGCTTCGACCCGACGCGCGACCGCGGCGGCGTCCGCCCAGCTCGTCGGACCGACCATCACGTCGAGCTCCATGCGATTCCCCTTCGTCGCGGCGGCTGACACGGCACCGTACCGCCGTGGAGCGGGCTCCGGTCCACCGATCGGTCGTTGACATCGGGACGCTGACGGGTGGAGCCTCTCTGCTCAGGTGCAGCAGTCGACGATGCGCCAGAGGGGGTTCGTCGGATGGGTGAGGTGCTCGAACCGGTGGTTGCCGGTGGCCCGGGAGTCGCCGAGGCCCACGGCCCACCGCCGATGGACATCGAGATCGTTCCACGCAAGGGGCTGCCGTTCGTGGTGCTCGCGGTGGTCTTCGTGATCTACGCGATCGCCTCCAACTCGCACTGGGCGCTCATGTTCGCCCACGTCGCAGGCGGCGGCATGTGGACCGCTGTCGACGTGTACGTGGGGCTGATCCTCGGTCCGATCCTCGGGAGGCTCTCCCTGCCGGCGAGGGTCGAGTTCTCAGCGCGGTTCATGCCGAAGATGGTCCTGCTGATGCCGACGGTCGTGATGATGACGCTCGCGTCCGGGTTCCAGATCGCCATGGACTTCGGGAACCTGTTCCCCACGAGCGTGAACCGGACGTGGTTGGTCGTGTCGATGGTCGTCGTGGGCATCATGGCGGTCGTCGCCCTCGGCCTGCTGGAACCGGCCAACATCGGGGTGCTGTTCGAGATGCGCAAGCCCCGGCCGGACGGTGAGGTGATCGACCTGTTGATGAAGCGGTTCGTCTACACGGCAGGCATCACCGGGGTGATGCAGATCGCGACGTTGATCATCATGACCCGGGTTGCAACGCAATGAGCGCCGAACCGACCATCTCCGCAGCACACGGGACGGTGCGACCGTTCGAGCGGAGCATGCCACCTGTGGTCCCGGTCGCGATGGCGAGCCTGTCGCTCGCGGTCGTCGGGGGAGTGATCGTCTCGGCGGGAGCCGGGCTGGAGGACCCGTCGCTCGTGGTGCCGACCGGCTTCGTCGCCGGCGCCGTCCTGTTCGAGCTGGTCGCCGTGGTGATGGCGGCGACGATCCGTCCGTTCGCGTGGGACCGCTTCCGGTTGGTGTTCGGATGGTCGTTGCTCGCCTATGTCATCCAGAGCGCCATGATCGTGTTCGCGTTCGTGCGCAACCAGGTTCCTGCAGGCCCGATGGCGGTCCTCGCGGTCGGACTCGTCGTGTTCGCGACCGACGTGCCGCTGATGATCGCGTTCACGGTCGCCCGCTACCAGGCGGTCGACGGTGAGTCGCCCGTTGAGGTCGATCAGCGACGCGGTGGGTCCTGGTCGGACTGATCGTCGTCAGGGAGCCTGACGACGTGGAGTCCGACCGTCTCGTCGGTCACCACCTGAGCTGACGGGAGCGATCCGCCCGTGGACCCGGGTCGTGACAGGCCCCACAGGAGCACGGCGCTCGCGATCTCCAGGAGGTGGACGGACTCGTCGAACAGGGTCACGCTGCCGCGGGCGACGTCGAGAGCGGTGGTCGCCACGAGTGCTCCGCCGAGCACGAACGCCACGTGCAGCATCGTGCGGGCACGGGCGGGACGGACCGCCACCAAGATCAGACCGACGGCGTAGGCCAGGCTGAACGCTCCGACGTGGCGCACCGAATGGGCGTGTGGGTCGGTCGAGAGGAAGTCGGGAACGGCGATCACGATGATCCCGACCGCGACCGCTGCGAGGAGCCAGCGGAGGACGGGCGTGGTCCGACGCCGATCCTCCGCCCCGGTGCGTCTCACCACCTGTCGTGAGGCGTCGGGCACCGTGTCGGTGTCGTAGAGGGCCAGTCGGCGACGCATCCGACGTGCTGCGGCGTCGAACGCCTCGCAGGACGGGCACGCTGCCAGGTGTGCGTCGATCTCCTCGTCGGGGAGTCCCGGGTCTTCGCCGTCGACGCGGGCGGAGACGGCGTCCCGATATCGATCGCAGCCCATGTCCATTGCAGTCGCTCGACACCCCTCGCGGAGTTCCCGTGACTGGCAGGTAGCGCCAGGCTCTGGAACCATCGTGGCATGCGACGAGCGGACCCATTGGGTGACCTGCTGGCGCGTGCCGCGGAAGGTGACGATGTGGCGCTCGCCCACCTCGTCCGCAGCACCCAGGCGGATGTCTGGCGTCTGTGCTCAGCGCTCGGGTCACCGGGGGAGGTCGACGACCTCGTGCAGGAGACCTACCTGCGGATGATCCGCGCAGTGCCGACGTTCCGTGCCGAGTCGTCGGTACGGACCTGGCTGCTCGCGATCGCCCGCAACGTCTGCGCCGACCACGTCAGGCGCCGCACCCGTCAACGCCGCCTGATCGATCGCTTGGTGGAGCGCACCGTCGTCGAGGCCGAGTCCCCGCCGTCGGACCCGGAACCGATGTTGGATGCCCTCAGCGCCGAACAGCGCGAGGCGATCGTGCTCACCCAGGTGCTCGACCTCTCCTACGAGGAGGCCGCCCGGGTGCTCGGATGTCCGGTCGGGACGGTCCGTTCCCGTGTGTCCCGCGCCAGGGAGAGACTGGTGTCCGAGCTCGAGCGGGCCGAGTCCGTCTGAGGGCCGCCGACCAGCCGAGCGCCGCTGACCGATGTGACGCACGTCTCGGAACCGGGCGAAGCATCCGGGACGACCAAGGAGACGACATGCGCCGAGACCCCCCTGCTCGCACGTCGGTCCGACTGCTCGCGCCACTCGCGGTGGTCGTGGTCGCGATCGCTCTGAGCGTCAGCGCGTGCGGCTCCGGGGACGGTGGACGTTCCGCCGGCACGACCACGACGACGAAGCACGAGTTCAGCGGCTACGTGCAGTCGCCTCCCGCCCGGGTCGCCACGGTGAACCTGCCCGGGGCGGACGGCGATCCGGTCAAGATGATGGCCGAGCCGGGTGAGCTCCTGCTCGTGTACTTCGGCTACACCTTCTGTCCCGATGTCTGTCCGACGACGATGGCGTACGTCAAGAAGGCGCTCTCGTCGCTGCCGTCCGAGGACCGCGACCGAGTGAAGGTCGTGATGGTCACGATCGATCCTGCCCGCGACACCGCGGCCAAGCTCACCGACTACCTGAAGGCCTTCGTCCCCGACGGCGCCGCTGTACGCACCGATGACCAGACCTTGCTGCGCTCCGCGACCGGAGCGTTCGGCGCCGACTACAAGGTCACGACCGCCGCGGACGGCACGATCGAGGTGTCGCACACCGGCGAGGTGTACGTCGTCGACGACACCGGCACCGTCGTGCTCGCCTGGCCGTTCGGCACGACACCGAAGGACATCCACGCAGACCTCGCACGTCTGCTCGCGGGGGATCGACCGCAATCAACCTGAAGGAAGAGGAGAGCACCATGTCCACGACCCGAACCCGCTCCACGGTCCGCGCTGCGGTCGCCGGTCTGCTGCTGGTCAGCCCGCTCGCCATGGCCGCGTGCGGTGGTGACGACGCAGCAGATGATTCCAAGGCCACGACGACGACCGCCGCGCCTGCCAAGCAGGAGAAGCTGGAGGTGACCGACGTCTGGGCGCGCACAGCCAAGGCCGGCGGCAACGGCGCCGTCTACATGACGATCATCGCCGGTGCCGAGGACGACGCCCTCACGAGCGCCACCGTGCCGGCCGATCTTGCCGACAAGGTGGAGCTGCACGAGACGGTCGCCGCCAGCGGTGGTACGGACACGACGGCGATGGGGTCCGACACGCCCACCACCGCGATGCACTCCGAGACCACGACCACGGCGATGCACGCCGAGACGACGGAGCCCATGGGCGGCTCGGGCACGCCGACGACCATGGGTGGTGGCGGGATGATGACCATGCACCAGGTCGAGAAGATCCCGGTGAAGGGCGGGGCCTCCGTGCAGCTCAAGCCGGGTGGCCTGCACGTCATGCTGTTCGGACTGAAGAAGGACCTCACCGTCGGTGAGACCGTCCCGGTCACGCTCACCTTCGAGAAGGCAGGCGAGGTCAAGGTGACCGCCGAGGTCCGTGAGCCCTGACGTGACCGGACCCGCCGCACCCGGACCGACCGACGACGCTGGACCGACCGACGACGCGGGTGTCGAGGCGTCCGGGGGAGCCGATCCGGCTCCCCGGGCGTCGGGTGGGTCCTCGACCCGGGGCATGGTGGTCGCGCTGGCGGTCATCGTCGCGACGATCGTCGCCGGGGTCGTGATCGCCGCCGTCGTGATGGGTTCGCGGGGGACCGACAGCGCCGATGACCGCCCCGGGATCGAAGTGGTCTCGGGGCGGTCATCGGTGACGCACAGCTTCGTGGTGCCCCCCGGGGCCTCGGCCCGCACCGCCCAGGGAGAGGACCTCGGGATCGTCCCGCAGGTGCTCGAGGTGAGCGTCGGTGACACGATCCGGATCCGCAACGACGATGACGTCTACGCGAGGGTCGGGATCTTCTCGGTGGCTCCCCACTCGACGGTGACGATGCGGTTCACGACGCCCGGCCATCTCGAAGGAGCCTGCGACGTGCACCCGAGCGGTCGGTTCGCCATCGAGGTCGCCGCGTAGATCTGAGTTCAGCGACGGTCGGCCACCTGGAGGACGGCGGCGCCCTCGAAGCGATCCGCCGCGAGATCCGCGAGCGCGGCAGCGGCCCGGTCGAACGGGTAGGCGGTCGCTGTGACGTCGATGCCGATCTCCGCCGCGAGCGCAAGGAACTCCTCGCCGTCCCGGCGGGTGTTCGCTGTCACGCTGCGCAGCGTCCGCTCCTGGAACAGGTGACGTTGGTAGTCGAGCGTCGGGATGTCGCTCAGGTGGATGCCGGCGACGGCGAGCGTTCCGCCCCGGTCGAGTGCTTCGAGCCCCGGTAGCACCAGGGTCCCCACCGGGGCGAACAGGATCGCGGCGTCGAGTGGTTCGGGCGGTGGGTCAGCGGCGCCCTGCGCGCTCGCGACGCCGAGCCGGAGCGCCAACGCCTGCGCCTGGGAGCTGCGCGTCATCACGTGGACGGTCGCACCCTCGGCCATCGCGACCTGCGCAGCCAGGTGGGCGGACGCTCCGAAGCCGTAGATCCCGAGCCGTCCGCCGTTCGCGAGCCCGGTGCGTCGCAGGGCCCGGTAGCCGATGATGCCGGCGCACAGCAGAGGGGCGGCGGTCATGTCGTCGAAGGCGTCCGGGAGTCGGTAGGCGAACCGCTCGTCGACCACGGCGTACTCGGCGAAACCGCCGTCGTGATCCCAGCCGGTGAACGTCGGGGCCACACAGAGGTTCTCCCGACTGCCGCGGCAGAACCGACACGTCCCACAGGTCGAGGCGAGCCATGCGATCCCGATCCGCTCACCCGGCCGGAACCGATTGCTTCCCGCGCCCATCGTGTCGACGGTGCCGACGACCTCGTGGCCCGGCGTGACGCCGTGACGGTGGGGGAGGAGATCGCCCTCCGCGAGGTGCAGATCGGTGCGACAGACCCCGCACGTGCTGACCCGGACCCGCACCTGATGAGGCCCGGGTTCCGGCACCGGCCGCTCGACCTCGACGAGCGGCCTCGACGTCGCGACGGGACCGGGGCGGTCGACCACCCACGCTCGCATCGTCGTCGTCACGGCTTGAACCTCCGCAGTCGCAGGCTGTTGGAGACGACGAACACCGATGAGAACGCCATCGCTGCGCCGGCGAGCATCGGGTTGAGCAGCCCGGCCGCTGCCAGCGGCAGTGCAGCGACGTTGTAGGCGAAGGCCCAGAACAGGTTGCCCTTGATCGTGCGCAGCGTCCGCCTCGACAGCCGGATCGCGACCGCTGCGACGCGCAGGTCACCTCGGACGAGCGTCAGATCGGATGCCTCGATCGCAACGTCGGTGCCGGTGCCCATCGCCAGACCCAGGTCCGCCTGTGCGAGTGCCGCCGCGTCGTTCACACCGTCGCCGACCATCGCGACCGAGCGGCCCTGTGCCTGGAGCCGCTTGATCACGTCGACCTTGTCCGCCGGCATGACCTCGGCGATGACGGTGTCCGGGCTGACGACGATGCCGACCTCCTCCGCGATCGCGGCGGCGACGGTGGCGTTGTCGCCGGTGAGCAGCACCGGCGTGAGCCCCAGGTCCCGGAGCTCGCCGATGGCCGGTGCGGACGTCGGCTTGACGGTGTCAGCGACGACGAGCACACCGCGGGCCTCGCCGTCCCAGCCGACGGCGACGGCGGTGCGCCCTTTCGATGCGGCTGCGTCCATGACGGAGACCAGCTCGGGGGTCAGCTGCTGGGCCCAGTCCTCCAGCAGACGGGGTCGGCCGACGAGGACCGCGTGGGTGGTGCCGTCACCGCTGTCGACGATGCCCTGCACGCCGAGCCCCTCGACGTTCGCGAAGTCCTCGACAGCGGGAAGCTCTCCGACCCGCTCGGCGGCAC
>CAYSCB010000138.1:0-7602 GCA_964429335.1 uncultured Aquihabitans sp. | reverse complement strand
TCGCCCTGATCGGCTCGGTGGTGTCGTCCTCGTCGTCGGGGGTGTCAGGCCGGATCGCCATCAGCCCTCGCCCTGCCGTCGTCCCCACCCAGCCCGTTCTGTTCGGCAGAACACAACGGATCCGTTGTGTTCTGCCGAACAGAACGAGAGGGCGGGTCGACCTCGACCGGATCCACCTCGGCCGGCTCCTCGTATGCGGTGACGAGCGCCGCGTACTCGGGATCCGCGAGCAGCTCGGCATGGGTGCCGACGCCGCGGACCCGGCCCTGTTCGAGGTGCACGACCCGATTGGCGAGCATGATCGTCGACAGTCGGTGGGCGACGACGACCATCGTCGTGTCCCCCCGTCGCAGGCCGTCGAGGATCTCGGCCTCGATGACGGGGTCCACCGCCGAGGTCGCGTCGTCGAGGACGAGCACCCGTGGCGCACCGGCGAGCGCCCGGGCGAGCGCGACCCGCTGCCGCTGGCCGCCCGACAGCGTGACGCCGCGTTCGCCGACGACGGTCGCGTCGCCCTCGGGGAGCCGGGCGACGAACCGGGCGGCACGAGCCCGGTCGAGGGAGTCGGCCAGTCGACCACGGGCTGCGGGCCGGCCGAGGGTCACGTTGTCGGCGATCGGCGACGCGAACAGGTACGACTCCTGGAACGCGAGCGACACCGCGGCGCGCAGCTCGTCGGGGTCGAGCTCGTCGATCGGGATGCCGCCGAGGCGGATCGTGCCGGCCGTCGGCTCGTCGAGTCGCACGAGGAGCTGGGCCAGCGTCGACTTGCCCGATCCGGTCGAGCCGACCAGAGCGACCACCTCTCCCGGAGCGACGGTGAAGCTGACGTGGTCGAGCACGTCAGCCCCGCCGTCCGTGTCCCTGCCGGCGGCGTCGTCGGCGCTACCCGCTGCCGGGATGCCGACTGCTGGGATGCCGACTGCCGGGATGCCGACTGCCGGGCCGCCGACTGTTCGGCCGCCCGGTGGTCCATCCGGCACGCTGTCGCCGTAGGAGAACGACACGCCGTCGAGCTCCAGCGACAACGGTCCGTCGGGCAGCACGACGCGCTCCACTCCCTCGGACCCTTCTGAGGCGCCGCCCTCCGCAGCCGGATCGACCGGCTCGGCGGTGAGGTCGTCGACCCGGTCGATCGACACGACAGCCCGTGGGATCGACTCGAACAGGAACCCGACGATCCGCATCGGGAACGCGAGCCAACCGAACAGCGCGACGGCCTGCACGAGGTCACCGGCGGTCGCTGCGCCCTGGTCGATCCGCCAGGCCCCCGCGAGCAGCAACGCGATCGTGCCGAGGGCGGGCAGCACGTCGAGCAGCGGTTCGAACGCCGCGGTCATGCGGGCGACGACGAGGCGTTGGTCCCGGAGCCGGTCGGCCGCGTCGTCGAAGCGCTCCTGCTCCTGCGCCTCCCGACCGAGGGTCTTGACGACGAGCACGCCGTCGAAGCTCTCGTGCGCGATCGAGCTGACCTCGCCCAGGCGTGCCTGCACCCTCGCGGCGGGGCCGTGGACCCGGTTCGTGTAGGAGCGGCTGATGATCGTCAGCGACGGGAACAGCAACAGCGCCACCACGCCGAAGGCCACATCCGCGGCGAACAGGCTCACGAGCGAGATCGCCACCAGGGCGAGCACGCCCAGCGAGAACGGCAGTGGCATCAACATGTTGGTCGCCGTGGTGACGTCGACGTCCGCGTTGGCGAGGAGCTGGCCGGTCGGTCGGCGCCGGTACGACGACAGCGGCATCGTGAGCAGCCGCTCCACCACCGAGGTGCGCACGGTGCGCTGCATCCGTGCCTCGGTGAGCGAGCCGAACCACCGTCGGACGCCGACCGAGACGCCGCGGGCGAGGCCGACGAGGAACAGCGCCACGACCGCCCACCACAGCCTCGACGCGCTCACGCCCTCCTTCGAGAAGCCCGGCGTGATGACCTCGTCGGTGACCCGGCCGAGCACGTAGCTGTAGCCGACGACGATCGCCGCCCAGCCGACACCGCCGAGGAGCGACAGTGCGAACGGCAGCGGGTGCAGCTTCACGAACCGGACGATGAGGTGCACGCCACGGCGCGTGACCGACGGGCCGGCGTCCACAGCGTCGCCCGGACCGAGTGGCGCCTCGTCGCCGGGTGCGGCGTCGGGTTCGGGTGCGAGCAGGGGCACAGGGCGCTCAAGCTACTTCGCCTCCCCCTCCCCCTCCCCCTCCCGAACTCGGCACGTCTCACGTCGATAATCGACGTGAGACGTTCTCGGTACAGGGAGTGTCGGCGATTCGGGCGCACCGGGTCGCGGTCCCCGGTGACAACGAGGGTCGAGACGCGGTCTCCTCGGGTCCATGCACGACCTGAACCGGAACGACGCCGAACCAGCCGCACTCGATGAGGACGCGATCGAGGAGCTCGCGGCAATCCAGCACGGCCTGATCGCCCGACACCAGATCAGTGATGACCCGTTTGCCGAGCGCTTGGTGAACTCCCGACTGCGCACCGGCAGGTGGAGAGAAGTGGGACCGGGCGTCTACTCGTTCCCCGCGCAGCGCAGCACGTGGATGCGGTCGCTCTGGCTCGAGTACCTCGCTGCGGGACCCGGATCGCTGGTGTCGCACCAGAGCGCTGGTCGCCTCCGCGGGTGGGAGGGCATGCCACCTGGGATCTCCCTGATCGTCGCCCGCGACCGCCGCCATGTCGGCCAGGGGCACCGATGGCACCGACTCGACGACATCGACACCACCCGGGACGTGACGGTGCACCGTGGGTTCCGGACCACGACCACTGCTCGGACGATCGTGGATCTGGCGTCGCTGCTCCGCCCGGAACGCCTCCACTCGGTGCTGGAGGCAGCGATCGTCGAAGGTGAGACGAGCGTGGCCTCGGTGGGGGCGGTGCTCACCCGGGTCCGCAGACGCGGCAAGCCCGGCGTTCGTCGGCTCTGCGATGCCCTCGACGCCCTCGGTCCTGGCGATGCCATCGCCCGCTCGACGCTGGAGCACGCGCTCGACGACGTGATCGCCCTGACCGGGCTGCCCGCCCCAGTGCACGAGCATCCGCTGCCCGGTGTGCAATCGCTCGACGGATCGGTCGATCGCTACTTCCCGGAGGCGCTGCTGATCGTCGAAGCGGACGGGCGGAAGTGGCACGAACGTCGGCGCAACATGGCGAGGGACCGCGAGCGGGATCTCGCCACAGCACGGACCGGACATCAGACGCTGCGACTGATGTGGGAGCACCTCGTCGGAGATCCGGAGGGGAGCGCTGCCACGATCGCTGAGGTGTACGCGGTGCGCCTCGTCCAGCTGGGTGTGGCGGATCCACCTGTGCGATGACCGGACACCCCTGTACCGAGAACGTCTCACGTCGATTATCGACGTGAGACGTGCCGAGTTTGGGAGGGGCGGGGGGCGTGGGCTGGCGAGAGGGAGGGGGACGGAGAGGGGCAGGGACTGGACGCGACAGTGCCCGAGTTCCTGGGAACTCGGGCACCGCGGAAGGGAGATTGCGTGTGTCGTACCCGGGATCCTCCAGGTTCAAACAAGAAATCCTGAAAATTCTCGGACGACCTCGACCAGAGCCCCGGGCCAACCCACGAAACGGCCACCCCGACGACCTCGACCAGAGCCCCGGGCCAACCCACGAAGCGGCCACCCCGTCGACGCCGGGCCACCCCGACAACGCCCGGCCGCCGGGCCGGCGGGTCAGACCGGCAGCTGGATCGACTTCGTCTCGAGGAACTCCTCCAGTCCCCAGCGACCACGCTCACGGGTGTTGCCCGACTGCTTGTAGCCACCGAAGGGCGCCTCGGTGTTGAACGGCGCGCCGTTGATGTCGACCTGGCCGGTCCGCAGCCGTCGGGCGACCGCCTTGGCCCGCTCGACATCAGCTGACTGGACCGCACCGCCGAGGCCGAACACGGTCCCGTTGGCGATGCGGACGGCGTCGTCGTCATCCTCGTAGGCGATGATCGACAGCACCGGCCCGAAGATCTCCTCCTGGGCGATCGTCATGTCGGGGGTGACACCGGTGAACACGGTCGGTTGCACGTAGAAGCCCTTGTCGAACCCCTCGGGCGTCTCGGGCCCGCCGACGACGACCGTCGCTCCCTCGTCGATGCCCTTCTGGATGTAGTCCTGCACCGTCTTCTGCTGGGAGCGCGACACCATCGGTCCGAGGGCGTGGAAGATGTCGGGCTCGTCCGCGTGCGGGTCGACGAGGCGGACCAGCGATGCCTCGGCGACGATGGCGTCCACGAACTCCTGCTCACGGGAACGAGGGACGAGCAGCCGCGTCAGCGCCGAGCACGTCTGACCCGAGTTGAGGAAACAGGCGAACACCGCTCCCATCGCGACCGCGGCCGGATCGGCGTCGTCGAGCACGATGTTGGCCGACTTGCCGCCGAGCTCGAGGCCGACCCGCTTGACGGTGTCCGCAGCGTCCTTGGACACCTGCGCGCCGACCTCGCCGGAGCCGGTGAGCGACACCATGTCGACGTCGGGGTGGGTGGCGATCGCCTCGCCGACCTCACCACCGGGGCCGATCACCAGGTTGAACACGCCCGCGGGCAGTCCGACCTCGTGGATGACCTCGGCCAGGATGATGGCGTTGAGCGGGGTGTAGCTGGCCGGCTTGAGAACGACCGTGCACCCGGCGGCCAGAGCGGGACCGATCTTGCAGACGATGAGGTACAGCGGGTAGTTCCACGGCGTCACCGCTCCGACCACGCCGATCGGTTCACGGACGACGAGGCTGTTGCCGACCTGGGTCTCCCAGTCGAACTCCTCGGCGATGCGTGCGTAGGTGTCCCAGTCGCCGATCGACAGCCCGGCCTGGACCATCTCGGCGAAGCCCTTGGGCGAGCCGACCTCGCCGGAGATCGTGGTGGCGATGTCGGCGAAGCGGGCCATCAGGCCGGTGCCGATGTCACGCACGTACTTGGCGCGCACGTCGACCGGCGTGGTCGACCACGACGTGAACGCGGCCTTGGCGGCGGCGACGGCGCGGTCGACGTCTTCCCTGCCCCCCTGGGCGACCTTGGCCATGACCTCCTCGGTGGAGGAGTCGATCACGTCGATGTGGCCCTTGTCGGTGGCGGGCGGCACCCATGCGCCGTTGATGTAGAGGTTGTCGTAGACCTTCACGTGGTCCCCCTGTGGTCTCGTGCGCTGTTCGCGTTGCGGTCGTTCGGCGCGGTGGTCTCGGTGAGGGCGAGCGTACCCCGCTGCACCACCGCCCGACGCTCGGACCCGCTCGCGCAGCTCGCTCGCCCGGCCCCCTCGCGCGGCCCGCCACAGGAACACGGGGGTCGCAATCGACAGGATGTGTCGGTTCCGACCCCCAGAACGTGAGGGAGCGAGGTAAGGGGTCAGGGTCGGGACTGCTCGCCTTCGAGCAGGTAGGCGACGACCTGGTCGGCCGCGTCCTCGGCCGACACGCTGGTGGTGTCGACGGTGATCTCGGGTGATTCGGGCGGTTCGTAGGGCGAGTCGATCCCGGTGAAGTTGCGCAGGTCGCCACGTCGGGCCTTGGCGTAGAGGCCCTTGACGTCACGCGATTCGGCGACCTCGAGCGGCGTGGCGACGTACACCTCGATGAACTCGCCGTCGGCCACTCGTTCGCGGGCGGCGCGGCGCTCGGCACGGAACGGCGAGATGAACGACACGAGGACGATCAGCCCGGCGTCGGCCATCAGGGCGGCGACCTCGGTGACCCGGCGCAGGTTCTCGACGCGGTCCGCGTCGCTGAAGCCGAGGTCGCGGTTCAGCCCGAACCGGACGTTGTCGCCGTCGAGCAGGTAGGTGTGTCGACCGAGGCTGTGCAGCTTCGACTCCACCGCGTTGGCGATCGTCGACTTGCCCGCACCGGACAGACCGGTGAACCAGACCACCGCCGGCCTCTGGTGCTTCGCCTGTGCCCGTGCCGCCTTGTCGACGGTCATCTGCTGCCAGTGGACGTCGCTCGCCTGACGCAGCATGGAGCGCAGCATCCCCGCGGCGACGGTGTCGTTGGTGATCCGGTCGATGAGGATGAACCCGCCCATGTCGCGGTTGTGGTCGTAGAGGTCGAACGGGATGGGCCGGTCGAGCGACAGGTCGCAGGACCCGATCTCGTTGAGGTCGAGCGTGTCGGCCGGTGAGCGCTCCATCGTGTTGATGTCGACCCGGTAGTGCGGCCGGGACAACGTCGCCTGGGCGGTTCCAGTGCCGATCTTCAGCAGGTAGGTGCGGCCGGGGAGCATCGCGGCCTCGTTCATCCAGATCACGTCGGCCTGGAAGTGCGCGGCGACCTGGCAGGGCTCGGCCGCCGAGACGAGCACGTCGCCGCGGCTGATGTCGATCTCGTCGGTGAGAGCGATGGTGACGGACTGGCCGGGGATGGCTTCGTCGAGGTCGCCGTCGAAGGTGACGATGCGCTCGATCGTCGACGGGCGGTTCGACGGCGCCACCACGACCTCGTCGCCGGGTCGCATCACGCCGCTGACGACCTGACCGGAGTAGCCGCGGAAGTCGAGCGACGGCCGGTTCACCCACTGCACCGGCATCCGCATCGGCGACGACGCCCGGTCACGTGTGACGTCGACGCCCTCGAGGTGGCCCAGCAGGCTCGGTCCGTCGTACCACGGGGTGTTGACGCTGGCGGCCACCACGTTGTCGCCACGCACCGCCGAGATCGGGATCGCGGTGACGTCGACGAATCCGAGGTCCTTGCTGAAGGACCGGTGGTCCTCGACGATGCGTTCGAACACGTCCCGCGAGTAGTCGACGAGGTCCAGCTTGTTGACCGCCAGCACGACGTGGCTGATGCCGAGCAGCGACGCCAGGTAGGTGTGGCGGCGGGTCTGGGTCAACACGCCCTTGCGGGCATCGACGAGGATCACCGCCAGGTCCGACGTGGACGCGCCGGTCGCCATGTTGCGCGTGTACTGCTCGTGACCGGGTGTGTCGGCCACGATGAAGCTGCGACGCGGCGTGGTGAAGAACCGGTAGGCGACGTCGATGGTGATGCCCTGCTCGCGTTCGGCAGCGAGCCCGTCGACGAGCAACGCGAAGTCGAGGTCGTCGCCACGGGTGCCGACCTTCTTCGAATCCGCCTCGAGGGCGGCGAGGTGATCCTCGAAGACCAGCTTCGAGTCGTACAGCAGACGTCCGATGAGCGTGCTCTTGCCGTCATCGACGCTGCCACAGGTCAGGAAGCGCAACAGCGACTGGTCCGACATCAGAAGTACCCCTCCTGCTTCTTGCGCTCCATCGACGCCGACGCGTCGTGGTCGATCATCCGACCTTCGCGCTCCGAACTGCGGGCGAGGAGCATCTCGCCGATCACCGCGTCGAGGGTGTCCGCGTCGCTGTCGATCGCACCGGTCAGCGGGTAGCACCCAAGCGTCCGGAACCGGACCCGACGCAGCTGCGGCTCCTCACCGGGACCCAGGCGCATCCGCTCGTCATCGACCATGATCCACGCACCGTCGCGTTCGACCACGGGACGCCAGTCCGCCAGGTACAACGGCACGACCGGGATCTCCTCGCGCTGGATGTAACGCCACACGTCGAGCTCGGTCCAGTTCGACAACGGGAACACCCGAACCGACTCACCCGGACGGTGACGCACGTTGTACA
>CAYSCB010000137.1:0-7684 GCA_964429335.1 uncultured Aquihabitans sp. | reverse complement strand
CATCGCCAGCTTCACCGTGTCCACGTTCTGCCCGCGCATCTCCTGGTTGGCTGCACAGGTCGTGTCGCCAGCGTCCACCCGGGCCTTCTCCCAGCCCTGGCCGTACGGCTTCGCCTTGTCGCCGACCTCCTTGGCCCACGACAGCGCGAAGCCCGAGTTGAGGATCCCGCCGGGAGCGAGCGTGTTGCGGACGGCATCCTCGATGACCGACAGCGGGGCGATCGCAGCGAGCGACGGCGGTTGCATCTGGGCGACGAAGAGCTGTGAGATCCCCGGGTAGGAGAGTCCGACCATCCCGACCTTGTGGCCCTTCACCCAGGGCTGGGCCGCGGCGGTCTCGACGACGTCGTAGCCGTCGGTGAGCTGCAACGGCTCGAAGAAGTCGTAGGCCCCGCCCGAGCATCCCGTGCCGCGGATGTTGACGGCGACCACGGCATAGCCCATCGCCAGGGCGAGCAGCGATGACGGCTGCGCCGGGGCGTTGCAGGCGAACGAGACGATGCCGCAGAGCTTGTTCGGGTCGTCGCCGACGATCGGCTTGAGGGCGTCGGCGTTCTCCTCGAGGAGGTTGGTGCCAGGACGCGACGGGTCGTAGCCCGAATACTCTACGACCGTAGGGTACGGCCCCTTGTCGGCCGGCCCGGGCAGGTACACCGAGGTGGACAACGTGGTGCCGTCCCGTGTCGTGATGTAGCCGAAGCCGGGAGCGAGATGTTGGTCGTCGTAGAAGGCCTGCGGCGGCAGTGACGACTCGATGCTCTGCACCGTGACCGTGGGTGACGCCGTGACCGGCCGCTCCAGCGTCGCGACGCGGTAGCCCTCAGCGGGTTCGACGTCGCGGAAGATCAGCGCCCCCTGCGAGTCGGTGACGCCGGTGTCGACCGCTCGACCGCTCCGGCCGTACAACCCCAGGCGGGCGCCGGCGGTGGCTCCGCTGACGTGGACCTGGCCGACGCTGCCGACCGTCCGGAACGTCGCCGCCGGCGGGTTGCCGGTCAGCTTCGGTGCGGTCGTGGCCGTTCCCGCCGCGTGGCTGCGGCTGTTCGAGCACCCCGTGGCGACCAGTCCCACCACGACCACGGTCGCGAGGGCCCCGATCCCGCGTCTGAGACCCTGCGTCGTCATCTCCGTCCCCCTGGGTGCACTGTGCGACGCCGCATCATGGCACCGTTACGTGTTCCGTCACGTCGCGGTCGCCGTCGGGCCGTACATTTCCTGCCATGAGCGTTCCAGGACCCGGGGTCGATCCCGACGACCCGTCGTTCGACTACGACGAGATGTCGTACTTCGAGGAGAACTGCAGGGAGTACGGCCTCGCCCCGTCAGACGACGTCGTCGTCGAACGCGTGGCGCACCGTCTCGCCGACGGGCGCACGATGTCGGCGCTCCGTTGGGGCACCGACAGCCCGGCGGTCGTCCTCGTCCACGGCGGAGCGCAGAACGCGCACACCTGGGACACCGTCGCGCTCGCGTTGCGGCCGGTTTCGTTCCTCGCGGTCGACCTGCCCGGCCACGGCCATTCCTCCTGGCGGGAGGATCGTCGATACGACCCGTTCAGCGCGGCGGAGGACCTCGCGTCGACGATCGTGGAGCTCGCTCCCGGCGCCCGCTCCGTCGTCGGGATGTCCCTCGGCGGCCTGACGTCGATCGCCCTCAGCGCGCGAACCGATCTCGTCGACCGTCTCCTCCTCGTCGACATCACCCCTGGCGTGAACGCGGAGAAGGCGAAGGTGGTGCACGACTTCATCGCCGGGCCGCAGTCCTTCGGGAGCTTCGCGGAGATCTTCGCTCGCACGGTCCAGTTCAACCCCACGCGCACACCCGAGTCGCTCCGTCGCGGGATCCTCCACAACGCGCATCGCACCCGGGAGGGCTCCTGGGAGTGGAACTACGACCGTCGTCCGCTGGTGACCGGTACCGAGGGTGACGTGATGGGTGACTTCCGTGGACCGGCGCTCTGGGACGGGGTGTCGACGACCGCTGCGACGATCCTGCTCGCCCGTGGGGCGCTCAGCCCCGTGGTCGACGACGATGACGTCGCCGAGTTGGCGCGTCGACGCCCCGACGCCCGGGTCGTCGTCGTCGAGGGTGCGGGCCACAGCATCCAGGGAGACCGTCCCATCGAGCTCGCTGCGCTGATCCGCGAGGAGCTCCGGCTCTGAGTCGGGTCCGTGGCGATCGACGACAGCGGCGGCCCGATAACGTGACCCGTCGTGGATCGGACCGGGCCTGACACCTGGGATGCCGACGCCGTCCTGCGCGACGGCGGCACGATCCACCTTCGCCCGATCCACCCCGACGACGCCCCGCTCGTCGAGCGGTTCCACGAGCGTCAGTCGCCGGAGTCGGTCTACTTCCGCTTCTTCTCCCCCCGTCCCCGCCTGTCCGAGGGGGAGCTCCGGCACTTCACCCACGTCGACCAGCACGACCGGGTTGCATTCGTCGCGGTGTTGGACGGTGAGCTGATCGGCGTCGCTCGCTACGAGCGCTACGAGGGCACCGACACCGCAGAGGTCGCCTTCTTCGTCGATGACGCACATCACGGTCGAGGGCTCGCGACGTTGATGCTCGAGTACCTCGCTGCAGCCGCGCGCGAGAACGGCGTCACCCGCTTCCGGGCATCGACGTTGCCGAACAACCGCAAGATGCTGAGGGTGTTCGCCTCCGCCGGCTACGACGTCGCGACGCATCTCGACGACGGCGTGATCGACGTCGCGTTCGATCTGCGCTCCACCGAGGAGGTCGTCGCCGCGGTCGAGCGGCGCGAACGTGCCGCGGAGGCCGCGTCGGTGCGGCGGCTGCTGCAGGCGAGGACCATCGTCCTGGTGGACCTCGACAGGGACCTCGACGTGGACGATATCGAGGTCGATGACGACGGATCTCCCCGGGTCGACACCGTCGAGCGCAGCGCTGTGCAGTCGGTGCGTCGACACCTCGACGACGGTGGCTACACCGGGACGGTCGAGTCGGTGTCTCCCGACGGGATCGACACGATGGGGGAGGGCGTCGATCTGGTCATCGTCTCCGGTGACGCCGAGGCGGTCATCGGTGCGCTCGACGCGTGTGGCAGACGCTCGGCCGGCGCAGCGATCGTGCTGTCGCGGGCTGAGGAGGACCACGCCCGCAGGATGGTCGAGGTGTCCCGTCGGCATGGGATGCGACTCCTCGGTCCCGGGAGCTCAGGTGTCAGCAACACCGACGCCGGATCGAAGATGCACGCGATGCCGACCGGACCCGCTCCGATCCCGGGCGGCATCGGCATCCTCGTCGAGTCAGGTGACACGATGACGGCGATCCTCGACCACGCCCGGCGTGTCGGTCTCGGGGCATCGACGGTGGTGTCGGCCGAGATCGCCGTCGACGTCAACGTCGCCGACCTGCTCAGCTACTGGGCCGACGACCCGTCGACCCGAGCTGTCCTGCTGTACCTGGGACCCGGTGCGCTGCCCGACCGCTTCATCCGTGCAGCGCGGGCAGCCTCGTTGGCGAAGCCCGTGGTTGCGCTGCACGCGGCCGCTCCGGTGTTCGGCCCGCGACGGGATCTCCTCCGACGTTGCGACGAAGCGATGATCCGCCAGTCCGGCGTGATCGCCGTCGGATCGCTGCAGGAGCTGTTCTCCGTCGGCCGCCTGCTCGCAGACCAACCGGTACCGACAGGTCGTGGGGTGGCGGTGGTCGCGACCTCCGAGGGGGCGCTGGACCTCGCGGCGGCCGGGTGCGTGGCAGCCGGACTCGACGTCGTGATCGGGGTGACCACCGACGGTGACCGCGGAGCGGGGCTGTCGGTCGCGTCGGAGGATCCACGCGTCGGAGCGCTGCTCGTCGTGGACGCCACGTCGGGTCCGACGCCACCGGACGGGCTCGCTGCGGCGTTGCTGGAGGTGTCGGCGCGACGCCCGGACCTGACCGTCGCTGCATCGACCGTCGGCGGGGCACGTCCGGTGCGTCTCCTCGACGGGGCGACCGGCACGGCTGTTCCCGTCTTCACGTTCCCTGAGCACGCTGCGACGGCGATCAGCGGGCTCGTCTCCTTCGGTGAGTGGCGATCGACGGCCCGGGTCTACGGCGAGGAACCCTTGCGCGGCGTCGACGTCGACGCCGCCCGGGAGCTTGTCGGGGCGTGGTGCGCGGACACCGAGCCGGCCCACGTGGTCGTCGACGACCTGCGACATGAGCAGCTGCTCGCGACGTTCCGCCTGGACGTCGCCGAACGACGCACGGTGTCGTCGGTCGACGAGGCGGTCGCCTCGGCCCACGAGCTCGGCTGGCCCGTGGTGTTGAAGGCACGGCGCCGGGACCGCAGCAGACGGACGGCCCTGGGCGGGGTCGGTCTCGACATCGCGGACGACGCCGACCTGCGCAACACCTGGGCGCGCATGGAGGATGCGTTGGGACTCGACGGCATGCGTCCCGCGGTCGTGCAGCGGCTGGTCGAGCAGGGGATCGACGTCGGCGTCAGGGTGCGGCGGGTCGCCGGGGTGACGACTGTGGAGGTCGGCCTGGGTGGCCCAGCGGCGGCGTATGACCCGTGGGAGCTCGGTGTGCTGCCCCTGTCGCTCGCCGATGCCGGTGTGCTCGTCGCTGCATCGTCGATCGGACGCGCGCTGACAGATCCGATGGATCGCGTTCCGGTCATCGCGCTGGTGCACCGGCTCGCCGCGCTCGTGGACGAGGTCGACGAGGTCCGGTCCATCCACGCGGACCCCGTGGTGATCTCGGGACCGAACGCCTGGATCACCGACGTCGAGATCCTCCTCGGTGAGCCGGGGTCCGATCCCCTGGTCCGCCACCTCGGCTGAGCCACCGGCGATACCGTCCGGACGTGCATGACGTGGAGACCGCGGCAGCCGGCGCGCTCATCACCTTCGGGCACGGCCGACTGGACTCCGACGAGCTGCGCGCGCTGGTCCTCGGGGCCGGGATCGAGCTCGTCGTCGACGTGCGACGGTTCCCGGGGAGTCGCCACAACCCGGCTGCCGGTCGGGAGGAGCTGCCCAGGACGCTCGAGGCGGCAGGCGTGGGCTACCGCTGGGACGAACGTCTCGGCGGACGTCGACACCTCACCCGTGCCGAGATCGATTCGTCGCCCGATACGTGGTGGCGGGTCGAGGCGTTCCGCGCCTACGCGGCTCACACTCGCACCGACGAGTTCCGCTCCGGCATGGACGACCTCCTCGTCGATGTCGCGGCGCAGCGATCGGCGGTGATGTGCAGCGAGGCGGTCTGGTGGCGCTGCCATCGTCGTCTGATCGCTGACGTCGTGTTGGTCGGACACGGTGTCCCGGTGCTCCACCTCATGCACGACGGTCGACTCGTCGTGGCGGAACCGAGCGCTGGGCTGTGGCGCGACAGCAACGGTGCACTGGTGTGGAACGGCCCTGCCGATCAGTGAGCGCCGGTCGAGGAACGCAGGGGCGAACGGAGCATGCCGACGAACGTCGGTAGCCATGCAGCGGCCGCCATCGCGAGTGCGAGCAACGGAACCCAGCGCAGGTCAGGCACGCCGAGCACCTCGAACACGCGGAATGACGCCACGGAGTACATGCCGAGTGGGAAGACCATCGACCACAGTGCAGGCGAGTAGGACAACGGCTCACGCTTGATGACGTGGCGCCACACGCCCAGGCCGATCAGCAGCGGGAACCAGAACGACGAGGTCGCCCAGGCAAGCACCGTGAGGCCGCGGACGAACGGGTCGAGTGGGCCGAGGAGCATGACGCGACCGGCGACAGCGACGAGCTCGGCCCCCGCGAGCGCGGTGATGGCCATGGCGCCCGTGGCGATCCACTCCGGTGGATGCGACGGGACGACGACGCGCAGCGACCAGCGCATGAACACCATCGTCATGACGATCACGTACTGGACGGTGCCGAGGCAGAGGGCGGCGACGGCGAGGAAGGCCACGAGCGGTGTCTCCCACCGACCGACGAGTAGCGCTCCGAGGGCAGCGATCGACGCCGTCGAGACCGTCAGCATGAACCACGTCCCGTCGACGCCCCGGCCGAGATCGGGCTTGTCCGCCGATGTGATCTCGACGAGGAGACCCGCGTAGAGCCACAGGACCCACAACGGCAGGGAGACCCACCACAGCACCGTCGCGGCGGTCCACCACGCCATGACCGTGCCCGCGGCCGCTCCGAGCACGTTGGTGGCCGCGACCTGGGTGAGGAAGGCGAACGAGGTGGCATGGTCGCTCAGGTCACTGAGGACCTCCGACGGGAACGTGATGACACGCAGGACGGTCATGACGGTCAGGACCACGTAGCCGACGGCGGCGAGCCAGAACAGGACGATCGCCGCGGACCGCAGGTCGTGCTGGTCGCACCCCACTGCGATGATGCCGGTCGCCATCACGAACGCGAACGATCCGGGGAAGAGCCGTTGCACGCCGACGGACCGCACCGACCCAGTCTGCACCGGCGGTGTCGTGTCGTTCGCGTGCGCGTGTCGTTCGCGTGCGGGAACGACGTGGTGCGCGTCGATCCCACACGCGAACAGCGGATCGAGGCGGATCAGCGCGCTCGTCTGGCGATCGTGACCCCGTCGATGCGGCGGATGTCCCACCTTCCGGGCAGCCACGTCAGATCGACGTCGCCGGGCAGCACGACGACGTCGACCCGGTCGGCCCGTCGGTACAGGTTCGGGTGTGAGCACGTCCGGGAACCTGGGGCGTCCGGGAACGGGCAGGGGAAGATGAAGACGTCCTCGCGGTGGGCGAGGCGAGCCGCTGCGTCGTTCGAGGTCGACACCGACTCGTGCGGGTCGACCTCGGCGATGGCCCGGGCGACCGCGGGCGGAGCAGGGCGGAGCACGTCGGGGACGCGGACCCTGGGCGGCGCCCACGGGGCGAGCGGGCCGACGAGCACGAGTGCCGATGCGGTGCCGACGGCGAGGCGCACCCGATCGACCCCGCTGCGACGTCGGGTCTCGACGGCGGGAGCCCCTGCGAGCGGTGACAGCGCAGCGAGCGCACCCCCGAGAACGAACGGGACCATCACCGCCCCGTGGTGCCACCAGGGCTCCGCGATCCCTGGCCACGACGACAGCAGCAGCGGCAGACCGCCGACGCTGAGCGCCGCGACCCACCGCGGACGACGCAACGGCAGGAACCCGACCGGCAGCAGCCAGCTGGCGAGCTGCAGCGCCGCGGTCGGCACGAGGAGGCCGAGGCGCCACGGATGGGTCAGCGCGTCGAACGGCGAGTCCCCCAACTTGCCGTAGTAGCGCTCGAAGGTCTGCCAGGTGCCGAGCAGGTGCGGGACGACCTGAGCCGCGACGAGCGGGATCGGGATGAGCCACAGCAGGCGTCGTCTCGTCCCCTTCTCCGCGAGGATCGCCGCGCCGGCGAGGAGGACGACGGTGTCGGCGCGGCAGAGGGCGATGATGATCCCGGCGATCGTCGCTGCCCGGCGGTCGTCGCGTCGCACGGCGAGCAGCAGCCACGCGACCGCGGGCGTGGCGAACACGACCGGATGCACGTCGTAGATCGCAGCGCTCCAGATGAACGGGTTGGCGAGCACGAACAGCGTCGCCCAGCCGCGACCCACCCCGAACTCGTCAGCCAGCCGTCGAGCCGGGACCACGGCGATCCCGAGGCACACCGACTGGGCGACCAGCAGCCACAGCGGTGTCGCCGCCAGACGGTAAAGCGGCACGAACAGCAGGAGCACGGCCGACACGTGGT
>CAYSCB010000136.1:0-7809 GCA_964429335.1 uncultured Aquihabitans sp. | reverse complement strand
TCGACCAGCCGTGTTGCGCTGGGACCGGCCCGCTGGATCGGGCCGATCGGCGACGGGGTCACGCCGAGGTTCTCCCTGGCGACCACGTAGGCGCCGCCACCGTCGGGGTACGCGTGGATGGTCTCCCGGTAGGAGTTCGCGACGAGCACCAACAGGATGACGACCAGGACGGCGATCGGCCGGAGGAGGTTCGTCGTGGGTTGTCCGTTGGCCTGGACCATGCCCGCAGCGCCCACCAGGACGAGCAGGACCTCACCGGTCGCGTAGGCGGTCGAGGAGATCGCGTCGGACGAGAAGACCGCGAGCCCGATGGTCTTGGGGATGCGCTGGTGCTCGGCCTCCTCGTTCGCGAGGGGGCGTCCGATCAGTGCGCGCTTGACGGTCGACGGCATGCGGGCGGTGACACTAAGACGGATCGTGGGGTGAGTGGTAGGCCGAGCGTGCAGCGGCGATCGCCGCCTCGGCGACCTCGCGACCCGTCCACTCGCCGATGTCGGATCCCTTGCCCGGCTCGAGGTCCTTGTAGACCGAGAAGAAGTGGTGGATCTCGTTCAGCAGGAACGGATCCACGTCGCCCACGTCGGAGATGTGGTCCCAGCGGGGATCGGCCGCCGGCACGCACAGGACCTTGAGGTCCCGCCCGGCCTCATCGGTCATCTCCAGCACCGCGACGGGGCGTGCCCGCACGTGACAACCGGGGAACGTCGGATCCCCGAGCAGCACCAGGGCGTCGAGCGGGTCGCCGTCCTCGGCGAGGGTGTCGGGGAAGAACCCGTACTCCGCCGGGTAGACCGTCGCCGCGAACAGGTGGCGGTCGAGCCACACCTCACCGGTGTCGTGGTCGATCTCGAACTTGTTGCGTGACCCCTGCGGGATCTCGACGACGACCTCGTACCACTCGGGGGAGCTCAT
This sequence comes from uncultured Aquihabitans sp., assembly GCA_964429335.1. Classification (GTDB taxonomy): domain Bacteria; phylum Actinomycetota; class Acidimicrobiia; order Acidimicrobiales; family Microtrichaceae; genus Dermatobacter. The sequence continues at coordinate 6,897 of CAYSCB010000136.1, read as the reverse complement.
GGGGAGATCCTGTCCTACCGGTCGAGGCCGCGCATGCCCGACCACGCCAGACGCGCGAGCTGCGACGCCAGCGTGTCCGCGTCCGGGGAGCGGTCGTGGGACAACCAGTAGCGGGAGGCTGACTCGGCCATCCCGACGATCCCGTGGGCGAGGATGTCGCGATGCTCCGCCGGCTGTCCGTCGACCACGATGAGCTCGGCGATCGATTCGGCGATGGACTCCTCGACCGACAGGGCGAACGAGTCGAACTCGGGGTCGCTGCGCACACCGGAGCCGAAGAGCACGCGGAAGCAGTCCGTTCGCTGCTCGACGAAGTGGAAGTAGGCGCGAAGTCCGTTCTCGACCTGCTGACGGGGACCGGCCGCATCGGAGGTGGCCTTGGCGATCGTGTCGCGCAGCTCGTCGCCGACATCGGTGAGCACCTCGACGAACAGCTCTCGCTTGGAGCTGAAGTGCTGGTAGAGCACCGGCTTGGTGACACCAGCGCTCTCGGCGACGTCGTTCATCGAGGTTGCGTGGTAGCCACGTTCGGCGAACACGTGGATCGCGGTCTCGAGCAACTGCGAACGGCGTTGTGCTGCTGGCAGCCTCATGGACGAGAGGTTACTCCCCGGTAACAAATGGGCACGACTCCGGGTACGTGCAGCGGTGGGTCCTGAGCTCGGGTCGGATCGTCGACGTAGCCTGCGTCGGTGCTCGAGCTCCCGCGCATCCGGTGCGCGCTCTTCCACGAGGACCAGCACGCGGATCCGATCGGCTCCGCGCCCGCCTACGACGCGTTCCTCGTGGTCGACGTGGCCCAGCCGTGGGAGGCCGAGGTCACCGGCCAGGAGCCGATCCGCTCGATCGTCGACGGTCCGGCGAGCGTCGCCCACGCGTCAGACGGGTCCCGATGGCGTGCCCTCGCACGTGTCCCGTCACCCGCTGACCTGGCCGCGGGACGACGCCGGGTCACCGAGCACCGGACCGCCACCGCGATCCACGACGGGACGGTGCACCGGGGCCCGTTCCGTCGACGTGAATGGGTCATCGACGTGGCCGATGTCGTTGCGCTGGGACGTGCGCTGCTGAGCGGCGAGGAGGTCGAGGTACCGGCTCCGGCAGCATCGGCTCCGGCAGGATCGCCGCCGTCGGGGTCCGGCCCCCTCGACGTCGATCTCCTCGTCTGCGCCCACGGTCGTCGGGACGGGTGCTGTGGCAGCTTCGGCACGGCGCTGCACGACCACCTCGCTGCGGTGTTCGGCGACTCGGGGGCCATGGTGCGCCGTCAACGGATCTCCCACACCGGCGGTCACCGCTTCGCTCCGACGGCGATCACGTTCCCGGACGGCTACGCGTGGGCACATCTCGACGAGGAGCTCACCGACCAACTCGTGCGTCGTGCCCAGCCGCCGGCCCGTTTCGCCGAGCACTGCCGTGGCTCAGCGCTGTTCGCGGGCGGCCCGGCGCAGGCTGCGGACCGGGCCGGGCTCGTCGAGGTGGGGTGGGCCTGGGCAGATGGTGCCCGATCGGTGGAGCTGACCGGGTTCGACCGGTCGACGATGGCGACGTCGTTGCGCGCCGCCTGTCTGCTCGCTGATGGATCGAGGCGAGCTGTCGAGGTCGTCGTCGTGCCCGTCCGTCAGATCCCCATGCCGACGTGCGGCGTCTTCGACGGGCCGGAGTACCGGGTCGAGACCGTCTGGCGCGTCGATGCGGTCACGCCGGTTCAGTAGCCCCTCTTCTCGCCACGGTCCTCCTTGTCGGCGGCCTTCGCCGCGTAGCCGAGGATGACGGCGGGGATGAAGAGGACCGAGCCGACGACGAGCAGAGCGACGACCAGCGCCACTGTCCAGACCGGGAACTGGGCGATGAACGCGATGACGAACACGACGATCGACGCGCCGAAGCACAGGTAGGCGACACGCTGGGCGAGGTCCGACCAGTGCAGGATCGCCGCCCGACGGGCGAGCACCGGGTCATCCGGCGGTTCGCCGGCGGGGGAGGTCACAGTGCGAATCCTGCCCGATGCGCCCCGGGTCCGCATCCCGGGTCCGGTCGCCCCGGTCCATCGCCGTGAGATGGAAAGTGAATGAGACAACATGAAATGCTAAGAAGGCAGTCGCGAGAGTTGCAGGTGACGGAGATCCACGGAGAACGGAGGCGCGGTGGTGGCGACGACAGGGCGAGACCGGTTGTTCGTCGGGCATCTCGGCGAGGAGCTCGTCGTCGAGCGGGGGAGCGAGCTGACCTTCGGTCGGGCGGCCGACCTCGTCGTCGACGTGAACCCGTACCTGCACCGGGTGCTGGGCAGGTTCCACCACGACGGCCGGCGGTGGTGGCTGGACAACGTCGGACGCGTGGCTGCGATCACCGTGATGTCGTCGGAGGACCTCAGCTCCGCCACCGTCGGCCCCGGCTCGTCGGTGCCGTTGCTGCACGCCGGTTACGGCGTCGCGTTCACCGCCGGACCCGCCGCCTATGAGCTGGAGGTCATCCTCGAGGACGCGGAGCGACGAGCCGACCTGGGTTCCGCATGCGAGACCGATGGTCCGCTGATGACGCTCGAATGGGGGCGCGTCGAGCTCAACGAGGACCAGGTCGACCTGCTCGCCGTGCTCTGCGAACCGCGACGGGCGCGACCGTCGGACCAGTGGGCGCCGATCCCGTCGAACCGCTCGTGCGCCGCCGAGCTCGGCTGGACGCTCGCCAAGTTCAACCGGAAGCTGGACCACCTGTGCGAACGGCTGCAACGTGCGGGCGTCCGTGGCGTCCACGGCGACCTGGGGCTCAGCGCCGTCGACCGACGTCGTGTGCTCGTCGATCACGCGGTCCGCAGCGGTCTGCTCGACGAAGCCCTCAGCGCGCGAGCTGCACCGCACGTGCAGCGTCCGGCGTGACGATCCACCCGCGACCCGCGGCCGGAGGCAGCTCGTCGTGCCGAGGCAGTGCGGTGTGCAGCAGTCCGGGGTGGAGGTCCGGGTCCGGGCGGAGCAGGATCCCGCTGCGACCGGACCGCAGCCGACGGAGCGAGTCGCCGTAGCAGCGGGTCACGGCGTCGGCCTCGGCGCTCGCGACGACCCGGACCTCGGACGCCGTGGCGGCGGCGAGCAGCCGGACGAGGATCGCATCGATGACCGCGCCGTCGGTCGAGTCGAGGAGATCGGTGAGGTCGTCGATGATCACGAGCCGCCGCCCGTGCAGCGGCGGGCGCAGCGACGACTCCAGCGACGTGATCGCGTCGTCGGTGTCCTCGTGACGCACTCGCCGGATCTCGTGTGGCGGATCTGTCCGGGCGAACTGGGCAGCGATCGTGTCGAGGGCCGTCGTCCGACCCGTCCGGGGTGGACCGATGACCAGGGCGTTGTGGTGCGTGAGGTCGAGCACCGCGGTCTGGAGATCCTCCGCTGCTGTGCCGACCGGTATCCGCCATCCGACCGGGGACGGCAGTGCCCGGAGCAGCACCGAAGTCGGGAGGCGTCCGATCGCCTCCCTCATCGACGGGGTCGGATCCACATCGGCGGCACACGCGGGAGGTGCCGTGACCTGGATCGCGTCGCCGTCGAGCACACCGCGACCCGGTGGCAGCCCGACGTCGGCGAGCTCAGCGGGGCCGCCGAGGGCCGCCGCGTCGTCGGGCGTGGCGCAACGGAGCAGGAGCCGACCTTCGAGCGCGTTGGCGAGCGCCACCGGGATCTCGGCAAGCCGTCTCGCTGCGGCCACCAGGTGCACGCCGTCGGATGGTCCGTCGAGCGCGATCGACCTCAGGAGGTCGTTCGCCTCACCACGGTTGACGTGTTCGTGGTGCTCGACGAAGTTCCCGACGCCATCGAGGAGCACCACGACCCGATCCGAGCGGCGCTCACCGGCCCCGGGACGCAGCGTGCGGAGCAGTCGCAGGACGCGCTCGGCGTCGTCGGAGGCGACGACGTCGGCGAGGTGACCGCCGGCTCCGATCATCCCGACGAGCGAACCGAGGCCACGCCCGCTGTCGATCCCGTACACGATCGTCGGCCGACGCCGATCCGCCACCGCCGCGCGAGCGACCGCACCGAGAGCGGACGTGCGACCGGAGCGTCCGGCGCCGAGGACCAGCAGGCCGCCCCGTTCACCGAGATCGAACTCGGCGGTGGATCGACACTGCTGCGACGGACGGTCGAGCATGCCGATCACGAGTCCGCCGGGTAGGAGCGGTGCCCTCAACGCGAGGGCGTCGACGCGCACCGGGAGCGGCTCGACCCACGGGCGACGTGGACGGTCGATCCCTGTCGCAGCGGACCGGCACCGGCTGACCGCGACGTCGAGCTGCACCGGACCGGCGAGCTCGGTTGCCTCGGCGGGCGGTCCTGCCAGCGGCACGCAGCTCGCTCGGGCCCGGTGGCGGTGCGCAGCGCCCGAGTCGGCGACCTGGAGTTGCAGTCGTTCGTTGGGACCGAGGCGGAGGAACGCCCGACCGGCAGCGTCGGTGGGAAGGTGCGCGGCCTCGGGGCCGTCGACCACGTCGCGGCTGTCGTCCTCGTCCGCGACCCGGAGCGCGAACCGCATCGACAGGTTCGCCCGCACGGCGTCGGTGACGACCCCGCTCGGTCGCTGGGTCGACAGCAACAGGTGGATGCCGAGGCTGCGACCACGTTGTGCGACGTCCAGCAGGTCGCCGAGCACGTCCGGTAGCTCGTGGGCCAGCGTCGCGAACTCATCGACCACGACGACCAACGCCGGTGGGGCGCTGTCGCCCAGGCAGTCGAGGTCGGTGCCGTCGGTCTCCGCGACGAGGTGCTCGCGGCGACGGATCTCGGCACGCAGCGAGGTGATGGCGCGCCGCGCGCCGGTGGGGCCGAGATCCGACACCACGCCGACGACGTGGGGGAGCTCCGCGACCGAGCGGAACGTCGCACCGCCCTTGTAGTCGACGAGCAGGAACGAGACGCGGTCGGGCGGGTGGTGCAACGCGAGCGACACCACCAGGGTGCGGAGCAGCTCGCTCTTGCCGGATCCGGTCGTCCCGGCGACGAGGCCGTGGGGCCCGTCCGCCCGGAGGTCGACGTGGATCACCCCGCCGGCGGAGCGTCCCACGGGTGCACGGAGCGTGGAGCGGTCGACCCGGCTCCGCTCCCAGGTCTGACGGAGCACGTCGTCGCTCGACAGCAGCTCGGGGTCCGCGATCACGTCCTGCAAGGTGACGACCTCAGGGATCGCCGATGACCCACCTTCGGGCGGGCGCAGCGACGCGAGCCCGCGTGCGAGGTCCTCGCACGCGTCGATCGACAGTCCCTCGGGGGACAACGGCGTGGCCGGGCCGTCGTTCCGTCGGACCGTGCAACGAGGACCGTCGACGACGACGGTCGTGCCGAGCCCGTCGGGCAGATCGGCCTCGGAGCCACCCACGACGATGACGTGGTCCGTGCTCGCCGACAGCGCCTGCGTCGAGCGATCTGCGCGATCCACGATCGTGATCGTCGCGTGGTCGTGTCTGTTCGACGTTGCGGATGCGGGTGCAGGTGCAGGTGCAGGAGAGGCGCCGAGGAGGACGTCGTGCGGCAACCAGTGGAGCCACCGCCAACACGCAGCTCGATCGACGGAGACATCAGCCACGATCGAGAGGTGGTCCGGTCCGAGCGTCGCGGCGAGCTGGGCGAGCACCGATCGTGCGAGCGCCGTCGCGCCGTCACCCGCTCCCGCGATGCCGAGCCCGCTGACTCCGAGGTCCACCCCGGTCGGTCGTTCGATCTCGGACAGCCCCTCGGCGACGCCGAGCAGCTCGGAGCGGAGGTCGGCTCGCCCGCCGACCGGGATGCGGACCCGATCGACCGGTGAGGTCCGCTCCGTCCCGATCCTGACCCGCAGCAGCGACGGCTGCGTCGGCCGTCGCTCCCAGACACGTCGGTCGTCCTCGACGACCCAGCTGGCGACCTCTGCCCCGGCCGGCAGGTCGCGGCACGCGCGGCGGATCTCGTCGCGGTGCAGCGACCGGGCCCGCTCGGCGGTCTCGGCGAGCTCGGTGCGGAACGAGCGCTCACGGAAGCGTCGGTCGCGCCGGTGCTCACGTCGGACCTCGATGCCCGACGCGACGACGAACGCCACGCTGAACAACGTGAACCCGGCGACCATCACGCTGCGCGTCGCTGCCCACATGGCGGCACCCATGAGCAGCGGGACCACAGCGGACAGCAGCGGGAAGCCCGGCAGGCGCTCGGCGCCGGGCGGCGTCGGCAGGTCGACCACCACGGCTTCGTGGTGCTCGACGACCGCCGGCGCCGAGAGGTGGTGTCGCCACGGCCCGTCGCAGGGCGGTCGCAGCGGTCCGTCGATGTGCACGCCGAAGGTCGTGGTGCCGACCCGGAGCAGGCTGCCGTGGTCGACCGCGGATGCGCCGAGGACCCGGACGCCGTCGACCTCGGTGCGCCCGGGATCACCGGTCGCGTGCACCGTCACCGTGGAACCGACCTGGATCCGGGTGGGGCCGAGGGCGGTCGATCCGTAGGGCAGTCGTGTCGTTGCGGTCCGGCCGTCCATCCCCCGGAGCTCCACCGGCGACCACCGCTGTGGTGCGGGTGTCGCCGTGGTCGCCGCCGTCACCCGGATCGTGGACCCGGATGCAGGTGCCGCCTCGATCGCGAGTGCTGAGGCCAGGGGCACCGGGCCGCCACCCGGCTCCGCGACGAGCGTCAGTGCGGACCCGTCCAGCGGGGCCGTGCCGGTTGCGGGGCGCGTCGCGGTGATCGCGTGGGCGACGTCTCCGATGGTCGCATCATCGGAGACGTCCAGACGCATGTCGCGGTGGGCGTCGCCCTCGAGGATCCGGTAGTGGAGCCGCACGGCCCTCAGGCGCCGGATGCCTGACGCTGCTGGTTGACGTTCGTCGCGACGGCCTGGGCAGCGGCCTCGAGCGCGGTCGCCACCCTCGCGAGCTGCGCGCGG
>CAYSCB010000135.1:0-7872 GCA_964429335.1 uncultured Aquihabitans sp. | reverse complement strand
GGAACCGAGTGGTGTTGGAGGCGTCGATGACGGCAAGGCCGTAGAGCTCGTTGACGGGCACGTGCTCCTCCATCTGCCAGATGTCGGCGTCGTTCCACTGGCCCCCGCGGAACACCGGTCGAGTGCCCTTGTAGGCCTCCTCCGGAGGTCGGGGGCCTGCCAGCTCGTGTCTGCGGAGCCTCGGTTTGGTGGTGGCGACGGTCGCCACGAGGCAGACCTCGGTCACCTGGATGGGAGCATTCTTGTTCTTCGCGACGAGCGTGAACAGCTTCGTGTAGCGGTCCTCGAACGCTTCGACGAGCGCTCGGACGTGTTCGATGTCATCGATCTCCTCGACCGGCGAATCGACCTCGATGTCGTCGAGCTGGCCGAGGTACTTCATGTACACGACCCGCTTCATCGAGATCTGCGACGGGTCGAAGCCCTCGACGGACAGCTCGTCGTAGAGCTCCTTCTCGAGGTCCTCCCAGGCCTTGTTCACCGGCTGGAGGTAGGCGATCTTGACCGCCTCGTCGGCAGAGGGCTCGATCATCGTCGCCACGCTCTTGTGGCGCCGGAAGGAGTAGTCCATGCACGCGCCGCCCCAAGCGGAGAACGCCCCCGCGTGCGGGACGGTGACGACGGCCTTCCAGGGGTCGTCCGCCGCGTAGCCGAGCAGGTGCAGCGGTCCCCCTCCCCCGTAGCCCAGCAGCACGTACTCGCGGAGGTCGTGTCCGACCATGACGCTGCGCACCAGGTGCTCGCGCATCATGACGTTGAGGAGGTTCATGCAGGTCTCAGCCGCGACGTACACGTCGAGCCCGAGCGGATCGGCGATCTTCTCCTTGAACAGGTCGTAGGACACCTGCTTGTTGACCTTCACCTTGCCACCCAGGTAGTTGTCCTCGTTGAGGATCCCGAGCAGCAGGTTCGCGTCGTTGATCGTCGGGGTCGTGTTGCCCGCCTCCATGAAGGTGGGACCCGGCGTGCCGCCGGCCGAGTCGGGTCCGAGCTTGAGGCGGTTGGTCTGGGGGTCGAGGCGGATGTAGGTGCCCGTCCCCGCACCGATCGAGATGATCCCGAGCATCGGCACGTTGACCCACATGTCCTGGAAGCCGGGCTCGCGGTCGATCGGCAGGATGCCGGCGGTGATCGCTCCGGCGTCGAAGGACGTGCCGCCGACATCGGAGCAGACGATGTTGTCCTCACCGATGATCGTCGACAGGTACTTGGCGCCCATGAGGCCGCCCACCGGACCCGACATCGCCGCTTCGAACAGGCGCGGGTAGCGGATGTTGGCGATGCCGCCGTAGCCGAGCACCGTCTTGAGGCTGTGCGGGTAGTCGATTCCGGCGAGGCGATCCTCGATGCGGAACAGCTGCTTGCGGGCCGGAGCGGAGGCGTACGCCTGGATGATCGTGGCGTTGGCCCGCGAGACCTCGCGGGAGGTCGGTGCCACCTCGCTCGACAGCTCGAGCGGCACGTCCTTGCCGAGCTCGTGCATCACCCGCCGGGCGATCTGACCGGCACGCTCCTCGTGCGTCGAGTTGGTGTACGAGTGCAGGAAGACGATCGCGAGCGCTTCGCACTCCTCGTCGACGAGCAGCTCCCGCACACCCTGTTCGACCTCGTGCTCGTACAGCGGGATCACCGGCGTGCCGAACATGTCGATGCGTTCGGTCACACCCCGGGCCTGGTTGCGTGGTACGAGCGGGATGCGGTGCTTGCGGTACTGCATGTGGGTGATCTCGCTCCACTGCGCACCGATGAAGGTCTGCGATCCGCGGCCCTGGGCGTTGATGTCCTCGAAGCCCCGGGTCACCAACAGGCCCGTCTTCAGGCCGTTCATGTTGATGACCGTGTTGAGCATCGACGTGCCCGTGTACACCGCGGTCTCGATCTGTCGACCGAACTCACGGCCTTCGGTCTTCGGATCGATCCCCATGTACTCGAGGGCTTCCTCGAGGGACTCCATGTAGCCCACGCTCTCGTCGTGCGGCGAGGTGGGGGCTTTGCCGATGACGCTGCGGCCCTCCTCGTCGACGACGATCACGTCGGTCATCGTTCCGCCTGCGTCGCAGGCGACGAAGTAGTTACCCATGTCGGACTCCGCCCTTCTCGGAGGACAGCTCGGTAGGTCCGAAGATGCCTCGCTCCGTTGGTCGCGTTCGCACTCGTTCGCTTCCTTCCCCCGTGTCGGATGTTCCAGCCAACCCGGACGTCCTAACCACTTGGTAGCAAAGTATAACCAATCGTTCGGAACATTGCAGGGGCAATTCCGTGGCCTCAGACGAGACCGATCAGACCGGCGAGTCGACCACGCTGCTGCGGAGCCGATCCGAGCTCGACCTCGAGCGCCTTCGCCCGACGGAAGTAGAGCTGCAGGTCGTAGTCGAGGTCGACGCCGACCCCGCCGTGGACCTGCTGGGCGCCGAACGCCACCCGCTGGCAGGCATCGGACGCCCACGCCTTCGCAACCGCGACGTCGCGTTCGGCGGTCGCGTCCTGCTCGAGTGCCCACGCCGCGCGGTTCGCGACCAGACGGGTGCCCTCCACGTCGATGAGCATGTCGGCGAGCCGGTGCTGCACCGCCTGGAACGCACCCAGCGGCTGGCCGAACTGCACCCGCGAGCGTGCGTGCTCCGACGCCATCTCGATCGCCCGCTCCATGACACCCACCACCTCGGCGACCCGCATCGCCGTCGCCCGGGCGATCGCCGGCGGCACCAGCGTCTCCGCATCACCGATCACCTCGCCGTCGACCCCGTCCAGGCGCAGCTCGGCGAGCCGGTCGTTGGAGATCGGCGTGAGCCGGATCGCGCTGATCCCGGGCTGTTCGGCGGGGATCAGCACCACCGATGCACCGGCACGCACCACCAGGAGATCGGCGCCCTCGACGTCGTAGGCGAACGGCGCCGTCCCGCTCACCCGGACCCCGGAGCCGCTCGGCGTCACCTCGAGCGCGTCGGCAGCGGTGTCGATGATCGCGGTGCCGATCAGGGTCTCCCCTTCGGCCACGCCGTCGGGCAGACGCCCGGCGTCGGCCAACATGAGCCCGCCGACCACGACGGTCGACAGCAGCGGCGTCGGGCACACGGCGCGGCCCAGCTCCTCGAAGATCACCGCGAGCTCGACCGGACCGCCACCACCTCCCGGCAACGCGAGTCCCACCCAACCCATGTCGGCCATCTCGGCCCAGATCTCGGGCAGGTGGCCGGGTCCGCCGGCGGCGGCCTCGGCCTCGATCCGGCGCACCGTCTCCGACGGGCACCTCGCTTCGAGGAAGGAGCGGGCGACCTTGCGCAGCTCCTCCTGGTCCTCGGTGAGCTTGAAGTCCATCTGCGCTCAGCTCCTCACCACGTGCACGTCGACCGCTCGCACGGTCACTTCCTCGGCATCCCGAGGCCGACCATCGCCACGATGTTGCGGTGCACCTCGTTCGCCCCTCCCCCGAAGGTGAGCAGCACGTCCTGCATGAACCACCGGGCGAGCACCCCGCCGTCATCGACCCCGACGCCCCGGACGAGCCCGCCGTGGCGACCCTTGACCCGAAGGCAGGTTCCGAACGCACGCTGGTGCAGCTCGGTTCCGAAGATCTTGTTCATCGACGCGTCGTGGTACGGGACGGTGCCATCGGCGAGCATCGAGGCGGTCCGCAGGTTCATGAGCTTCAACACGTCGAGGTCGACCGCGATCCCCGCCAGTGCGTCGCGCACCCACGGCTCGTCGGCCACCAGTCGCCCGTCACGGCGGTTGGTGTTGGCCCACGCGATCGTCTCGGTGAGCGTCCGCTCCACCGGCGACGCTGTCGCGAGAGCGAGGCGCTCGTGGTTGAGCTGGGTGGTGATGTAGGACCACCCCTCGTTGAGCTCGCCGACGAGCGCATCGGCCGGCACCCTCACGTCGTCGTAGTACGTGGTGTTCGTCCGCAGCCCACCCATCACGGTGACGGGGGTGATCGAGACGCCGGGCGTGTTGACGTCGACGATGAACACCGAGATGCCCTTGTGCTTCGGCGCATCGGGGTCGGTCCGAGCCGCGAGCCACAGGTAGTCGGCCATGTGCGCACCGGAGGTGAACACCTTCTGGCCGTTGATGACCCACTCGTCGCCGTCACGGACCGCCCGGGTGCGCAACGAGGCGAGGTCGGAGCCGGCCTCGGGTTCGCTGTAGGCGATCGCGACGTCGATCTCACCCTTGAGGATGCCGGGCAGGTAGCGCTCCTTCTGCGCGTCGGTCCCGACGCGCATGATCGCGGGGGCCACCGTCTGCACCGCGACGACCGGGATCGGGATGCCGGTCCGGCAGATCTCCTCGTAGAACAGGTACTGCTCTACCGGTCCGTGACCCATGCCGCCCAGCTCGGTCGGCCAGCCGACGCCGAGCATGCCATCCGCGCCGAGCCGGCGGATGTACGCCTTCCACTCGGGTCCCCCGCCCTCCGGCGAGTCGACCATCTCGGCGAGCAGTGCCGGGGTGATCTGCGACTCGAGGTAGGAGCGGACGCGGTCGATCAGCGCCTGCTGGTCGTCACTGAGCGAGAAGTCCACGTCGTCCCTCCACCCTCAGCGTCCGGCATACCGGACGGTCGCCTTGCCCGTGCAGTGCGCTCCGAACTCCGTGGTGGCGCGGAACTCGACGTCGACGAAGCGGTCCCCGTCCTGCTCCCGCTTCGCGGTCACCGATCCAGCGGTGACCAGCGTCTGACCCGGGAACGCCGGGATCTTGAGCCGCAGCTCGATCGAGACCAGGTCCCAGTCCGGTCCACACCAGTTGGTGACGAACGCGGCCATCAGGCCGTTCGTCGTCAGGATGTTCAGGAACACGTCGGGACTGCCCGCCTCCTCGGCGGCGCCCTTGTCGTGATGGACCGGGTAGAAGTCACGCGACGCGATCGCACCCGACACGACGAGCGTGGTGTCGATGTCGCGCTCGACGGCGGGGATCTCGTCGCCCTCCGCGATCTGATCCCAACCCAGGGATTCGTAGTTGAGGTGTGGCGTCATCCAGTCGGTGCTCATGGGCGAGGCTCCTCAGGTCGCCGGCTCGTCGGCCGGGACGGGATCGGGCTTGTAGCGCATGTAGGTGAAGCTCTGGGTGCCCAGCAGCTCGCCGTCGGTGTCGGTGAAGCGGTACTCGAAGGTCACGAAGTAGGCCGGGCCGAGCCTCGTCCGGTGCTCCTCTTCGCTCACCTCGGCGAGCCGGACGACGTAGGTGACGGTGTCGCCCACCCGCGCGAGTCGTTCGATGTGCTGGGACTGACCCGTGGCGACCACCGCCGTGTACCCCTCGGCGCCGAGGACGTCGTCGATCGGCTTGATCGGCAGGTCCGGAACCTCCCGTGGCGGCCACAGCGGCGCCATGGTCCACACCTGCATCATCGACCCGGGCGCGACGACCGACCTGTGCCGCGAGCCTGCCGCCCAGTCCGGGTCGCTGTAGGCAGGGTTGCGGTCGTGCATGACCTCGACCCAGTGCCGGATCATCTGCGGCCCGACGGAGTCGACCGCCACCATCGGCTCCGACTCGTTGCCGACGTGCTCACGAAGCCGATCCTCGTACAACGACCCCATCAGGCGCTCTCCTTGCTGGCGTTCATGCGGGCCTGGCCGATGCCTGTCGCCGCGACGGCCTCTTCGGCACCGAGGGCACCACCGATGCCACCGGGGAACACGCCGTACAGCGCCCGGACGGCATCCGCGAGCTCCTCTGCCTGCCAGTGCCGTCCCGTCCGGGTGCGTGTCGCCGCGATGTGCCAGCCCTCGAGTCGGTCACAGCGACCTCCCATCATGTGGAAGATCTGCCCGGTGACCCAGTGCGCGTCGTCGGATGCCAGCCAGACGATGATGGGGCTGACGTTCTCCGGCGCCATGGTGTCGAGGCCCTCGGGAGCCGGACCGATGAGGTCCTCGCTCATCCTCGTGCGTGCCGCCGGCGCGATCGCGTTGACGGTGACCCCGAAGCGGGCCATCTCCATCGCGATCACCTGGGTCATCGAAGCGATCCCGCCCTTGGCCGCGGCGTAGTTGGCCTGGCCGGGGTTGCCGAAGAGCCCGGTCTGCGACGACGTCGAGATGATCCGACCAGGTCGGGGCCGACCCGCCTTGGACTCGGCGCGCCAGTAGGCACACGCGTGACGCGTCGGGGCGAAGTGACCCTTGAGGTGGACGTGGATGACGGCGTCCCACTCCTCCTCGGTCATGTTGAAGATCGTGCGGTCCCGCAGGATCCCCGCGTTGTTGACCAGGATGTCGAGTCCCCCGAAGATGTCGACGGCCTGTTGCACCATCGCCTCCGCCGCAGCGAAGTCCGCGCATGAGTCGGTGTTGGCCACCGCCGCTCCGCCGGCCGCCACGATCTCGTCGACGACCTGCTGGGCGACGGCCGAGGTGCCTTCGCCGTGCACGTCCATCCCCGGGTCGTTCACGATGATGTTGGCCCCGTAGGACGCGAGAGCCATCGCGTGGGAACGTCCCAGGCCCCTCCCGGCTCCCGTGACGATCGCGGTCTTGCCCTCGAGCATCGTTGCCTCCTGTGCTCACGACGGCTGCTTCTCGCCGGGACCGGATGCTCCCGTGGTCCCGGTTCGCCGGAGGCGCCCGTCTGCTCTGTACGCTTCTCGACGCCTGCCCCACCGCCGGCATCACCGGCTTGGTGGTCAGTTATCACTACCAGATGGTAGCATGACTCCTACCGATCATATGACGGCAGGGGCGCGACGCACCGAAACCAGGGATCCATGGACGAACAGAACGACGTGCAAGGCAGACGGGGCGCGATCCTCGACGCAGCGACCGAGCTCTTCGCCCGCCGCGGCTTCGGCGGTGTCGCCATCCAGGAGATCGCCGACAAGGCCGGCGTCCACAAGACGACCGTGCTCTACCAGTTCGGCACCAAGGACGCGCTGCACGAGGCGGTGCTCGACCACGCCCTCGCGCCGATGATCGCGACCATGAACGAGTTCCTCAGCGGCGAGTTCAACCGCGAGCGGCTGAGCTGGCACCTCGACGAGCTCCACCGACAGGCGGTGGCGAACCCCGCTGTCCCGCGCCTGTTGATCCGTGAGCTGCTCGAGGGCGACGAGTACGGCGACGCCTACCTCGAGCGATTCATCGATCCCGTCTACAAGCCGGCGAGGGACCGTCTCGAAGCGGCACAGCAGCAGGCGGGTGAGCGCATCGCCGACATCGACCCCGCCCAGTTCGTGCACGACCTGCACGTGCAGATCATGTCCTACTTCTGCCACGGGCCGTTGCTGGAGCGGATCATGGGCAAGGACCCCTACAGCGTCGAGGCGTTGATCGCACGACGCAACCACCTCGTCAACCAGATCCTCTCCCAGCAGCGCCCCTTGCGCGAGGACGAGGTGTCGATGATCGAAGAGGCCGTCACCACCCACTGAGCGGCGCATCCCAAGACCGCCATTCTGGGGGTTGGAATCGACACACCCTGTCGATTCCAACCCCCAGATCGTCGGTCCAGGTTCAGTCGGATGTGATGTCGAGTCCGAGGTGCTCCCCGACGACCTTCGCGCCCAGGTAACCGGGACCGCCGATGATCATCCCGCCGGCGTAGTTCGACGCACCGCAGGTGAACACTCCCGGAAGCGGTGTCTCCACCCGGGAGCACATGTCGTTGGGTCGGTTGTAGCCCATCTGCAGGTTCGTGTACGAGCCGTGCTTGATCGAGCCCCGCTTCATGGTGTGGAGCTTCGCCTCGATGTGGGTCGGCGGGTACTCGCGCCGCAACACGATCCTGCCCATGTCGGCGTGCGACTCGATGAGGCCCAGGCACTCGTCGCCGAACTGCTCGCTGCCGCCGTCCCAGTCGTCGTCGTAGAGCACGACCTGCTCGGCGCGGACGATCTCGTGTCCCTCGGGGGCCATCGAGCGG
>CAYSCB010000134.1:0-7898 GCA_964429335.1 uncultured Aquihabitans sp. | reverse complement strand
GCGCAAGCAGCCGTACTTCATCCACCGCCCCGACGGCGAGCCGTACGCGTTCGCAGGGTTGTGGGAGCAGTGGAGCGGCGGCCCGGGACCCGATGGCGAGGACACGACGGTGCGCTCGACCACGATCATCACGGGACCGGCGAACGACACCATGTCGACGATCCACGACCGGATGCCGATCATCCTCCCGCCGTCGGCGTGGTCGACCTGGCTGTCACCGGACGTGCACGACACCGACCTGCTCTCCAGCCTGCTCGTCCCGGCACCCGACCGTCTGATCGCGATGCACGCCGTGTCCACCGACGTGAACAACGTGCGGAACAAGGGCGAACACCTCGTCGACGAGATCGATCCGACCGATGCCCGCTCAATCGGGGACGCGGGCTCCATGGCCGGCAGCACGTAGGGCAGCACGGATCCGCTCAGCCGCGTCGTCGAGCGCTTCCGGCGAGGGATCCGGGTCGACGTTGGCGAAGCTCAGATCGGACTCCGAGTCGATCGGGATGAGGTGCACGTGGCAGTGCGGAACCTCCAGTCCGGCGATGATCGAACCCACCCGCACCGGTGAGAACGCGTCCATCAGCGCACGGCCCACCACCTGCTGGACCTCGCCGATCCGTGCCCACAGGTCCGGTGGCACCTCGGTCCAGCGGTCGATCTGCGCGACGGGGACGACCAGGGTGTGGCCGGGCCGGATCGGTCCGATCGTCAGGAACGCGACGACGTCGTCGTCGCGCCATACGAACCGACCGGGGATCTGACCCTGGATGATGAGGGTGAACACCGAGGGCGCGTCGCTCATGGCCGTGACACTACGCACGGCGAGGGCGTCGGTGCAGCGGCGTCGCCGCCCTACGATGGCCCGATGGCCGACGTGCAGCCTGCATTGGGGGAGGACCGCTCGACCGAGAGCGGGCCTGAGGGGAGCGACCGGATCCTCACGCTGCCGAACCTGATCACGTTGGTGCGCTTCTTGTGCATCCCGCTGTTCCTCTACCTGCTGCTCGTGCGCGACGCCCGGTTCGAGGCTGCCGTCCTGCTCGGGTTCCTCGGCGCGACCGACTGGGTGGACGGCTACGCGGCCCGGCACCTGGGTCAGATCTCCAACCTCGGCAAGGCCATGGACCCGACCGTCGACCGGCTCCTGTTGATCACCGGGGTCGTCTCGATCATCGCCGTCGGCGGATGCCCGCAGTGGTTCGGCATCGTCGTCGTCACCCGCGAGGTGGTGATGTCGGCGTGGGTCCTTTCGATCATGGCGCTCGGCGCCAAGCGCATGGAGGTCAGCCGCGCCGGCAAGCGGGGCACCGTCGGCATCCTCGTCGCGTTCCCCGCGTTCCTCGCTGCGAGCGACGAGGCGATCCCGGACGGGATGCGTCTGGCCTTCGAGGTCGTGGCCTGGTGCGCGGCCATCCCCGGGCTGGTGTTCGCCCTCATCGCGTTCGTGGGCTACTTCCCCGCGGGGATGGTGGCGCTCAGGGAGGGCCGTGCAGCACGTGAGGCTGCGCAGCACCAGGGGGCGACCGACGACGAGGCCAGCGGCGAGAGGAGCCCCACGTGAAGGCCGTGATCATGGCAGGCGGTGAGGGCACGCGACTCAGACCACTGACGTCGAACGCACCCAAACCGATGATGCCGTTGGTGAACCGGCCGATGATGGAGCACATCATCGATCTGTTGAAGCGGCACGGCATCGACGACATCGTGGTGACCGTTGCGTTCATGGCCAACGCCATCCGCAACTACTTCGGCGACGGATCCGAGCTCGGCGTGCGGATGGTGTACGCGTCCGAGGAGACCCCGCTCGGCACGGCGGGCTCGGTGCGCAACGCGATGGACGAGCTCGACGACACGTTCCTCGTGATCTCCGGCGACGTCCTGACCGATGTCGACCTCGGCGCGGTGATCCAGACGCACCGGGACCAGGATGCGTTGTCGACGATCGGCCTCGTGCGTGTCGAGAAGCCGCTCGAGTACGGGATCGTCATCACCCGCGAGGACGGCTCCATCGAACGGTTCCTCGAGAAGCCGACCTGGGGTCAGGTGTTCTCCGACACCATCAACTCAGGGATCTACGTCCTGGAACCGCAGGTGTTCGACTACATCGCCGCCGATGAGCCGGTCGACTTCTCCGGTGACGTGTTCCCGGCGCTGCTGCACGACGAGAAGAAGCTCGTCGGCGCGATCTGCGACGGCTACTGGGAAGACGTCGGAACCCTCACCGCGTACGTGCGTGCGCACAAGGACATCCTCGACCGGCGTGTCGACGTCGGCATCCCCGGCTTCGAGGTGTCCTCCGGCGTGTTCATCGCGGAGGGCGCCGAAGTGCATCCGGAGGCGATCCTGACCGGACCCGCGGTGATCGGCGACAACTGCTTCGTCGACGCCGGAGCGCGTCTCGGGGAGTACACGGTGCTCGGTACGGGTGTCCGGGTGCGTTCTGCAGCAGAGCTCGAACGGACCGTCGTCCACGACAACGCCTACCTCGGCGAGTCGGTGAAGCTCCGGGGGACCGTCGTCGGCCGGGCGTCGGACCTCCGGCGCAACGTCCGCTGCGAGGAGGGAGTCGTCCTCGGCGACGAGGTCTTCATCGGAGAGGACGCGGTGATCTCCTCCGACGTGAAGGTGTATCCGTTCAAGACCGTCGAGGGTGGTGCGGTGGTCAACTCCTCCCTCATCTGGGAGTCCCGGGGCGCACGCAGCCTCTTCGGTCGCGGTGGCGTCACCGGCCTCGCGAACGTCGACATCACCCCGGAGCTCGCGACCAAGGTCGCCCTCGCCTATGCGACGACCCTCAAGCGTGACGCCACCGTGGTCGTCTCCCGCGACTCGAGCCGTTCAGCGCGGATGTTGAAGCGGGCGATGATGTCGGGGCTCAACGCAGCGGGCGTCAACGTCATGGACCTCGAGGTGGCGAGCGTGCCGCTCACGCGGTTCCACTGCCGTGGCGTCCTGGTCAACGGTGCCGTGTCGCTGCGCATCAGTCCCGACGACCCGGACGCGGTGATGATCCGCTTCTTCGACACCGATGGCACCGACATCGACGAGGAGGGGCAACGCAAGATCGAGCGCCTGTTCGGACGCGAGGACTTCCGTCGCGTGCGTCCGGCGGACATTGGCGACATCGACCTGGTGCCCAGGGCGCTGGAGCAGTACGCGGTGGCGTTGGAGCACACGATCGACGTCAAGGCGGTTGCCGATCGCCACTTCAAGGTCGTCATCGACTACGCGTACGGTTCGACGAGCTTCGCCATGCCCAACGTGCTGTCGAAGCTGCGCGCCGAGGTGCTCGCCGTCAACCCCTTCGTGTCCACCACCGGCGTCGTCGACTACGACCGTGACGTCCACGCGCGGGAGGTCGCTGCCCTCGTCACGGCGTCGGGCGCGGATCTGGGCGCCGTGCTCGACCCGTCCGGCGAGAAGCTCACCCTCATCGATGACACGGGGACGGTGCTGTCCGACGAGGAGCTCCTGTTCAGCTTCATCGACCTGGTCTGCGACCGGCTGCTCGGTGACGCGATCGCCCTGCCGGTCACCGCTCCCCGGGCAGCGGCGGAGATCGTCGACGAGCGCGGGTACCGGGTTCGTTGGACGAAGACCTCCGCTGCCGCACTCATGGAAGCCGCATCGGAGCCGGGCGTGGGCTTCGCCGCGGATCGCGCCGGAGGCGTCATCCTCCCCGGCTTCCTCCCGGCGTTCGACGCGGCTGGCGGCCTGCTCAAGATGCTGGACCTGTTGGCGACCCGCGGGGCCCAGCTCTCCGAGATCCGGGACGCCGCACCGACCGTGCACCTGCTCCACGAAGCCGTCGTGACGCCGTGGGAGCAGAAGGGGACGGTCATGCGGAGCCTCGTGGAACAGACCCACGGTCGCGACGTCGAGCTGATCGACGGCGTCAAGGTGCACCACGGGTCCGGGTGGGTCCTCGTGCTCCCGGACCCCGAGGAGCCGGTCACCCACCTCTGGGTCGAAGGAGACACGCTCGCAGAGGCACGCACCCTCGTCCAGGAGTACGCGAGGCGCATCCGCCAGATGCTGCGCTGAGGTGCGTTCGACAGAACCGGAGGGCGTGGACGTCGGGTAGCGTCCACGTCCATGAACGTGCCCGACGATCTCCGCTACTCCTCCGACCACGAATGGATCCGTGTCGAGGACGGGCGACTCCGCATCGGCATCACCGACTACGCGCAGGACTCCCTCGGAGACGTCGTCTACGTCCAGGTGCCCGAGGTGGGAGCAGAGCTGGCCGCCGGCGACGTGATGGGCGAGGTCGAGTCGACCAAGTCGGTCTCGGAGATCTACGCGCCCACCTCTGGCGTCGTGGTCGAGGTGAACGGCGACCTCGAAGTCTCACCGGAGCTGGTCAACAGCGACCCCTACGGTGCAGGTTGGATGGTCGTCGTGCAGCCGAGCGACCCCGGCGCCATCGAGGCGCTCCTGGATGCCGACGCCTACCGGAAGCTCACCGAGGCGTGAACGGGTCACCCCAGGATCCGGCGCCGGACGGCGTGACCTGTCCGGTGTGCAGCGTGGTGAACGCCACCGGAGCCAACTTCTGCACCGCGTGCGGATCCGAGCTACCGGAACCCGACGAGGGAGCGACGGGGGCGTACCCGCTGCTCGGCGTGGACGTCCCCGCCGAGGGGGAGGTCGGACAGCTCGTCGTGACGCGCGGGCCGACCGCGGGGTCCCGCTACGCGCTCACGGCGCCGGTCACCACGATCGGTCGTCACCCCGACAGCGGCATCTTCCTCGATGACGTGACCGTGTCACGCCGTCATGCCGAGATCCGCCGTGGCGCCGACGGCCAATACGTCGTGGTGGATGACGGGTCGCTCAACGGCACCTACCTCGACGGCGATCGGATCGAGTCCGCGTCGATGCGGGAAGGGGCGCAGCTGCAGGTCGGGAAGTACCGTCTGGTGTTCGTGATCGGGACGTTGGGTGGGGGGAGTTGATGGGAGACGAGCTGCCTGCACCGAACGGATCGGTCGACGTCCCCGCCGGCGGTGTGGACGTCGTGTCCTCGCCGCTGCCGATCGGCGAGGTGCTGTCGTTGTTGCAGGAGGAGTTCCCTGACGTCACGATCTCGAAGATCCGCTTCCTCGAGAGCCAGGGTTTGATCCAGCCGGAACGGACGGCGTCGGGCTACCGGAGGTTCTCCTCGGGCGACATCGATCGGCTGCAGTGGATCCTCCACCAGCAGCGTGACAACTTCCTGCCGCTCAAGGTCATCCGGCGGATGATCGAGGAGGGGATCGACCGCTACGACCCCGCCGTGGGATCGCAGCCGACGCTGTTCTCCTCGACCGTCGTCGGCGCAGCGGACGAGGTGCCCGAGGACGAGGACGACGACGAAGCGTCGGTGCCCCATGACTCGGGGAGCACCGGTCGAGCCGACCAGCCCCGCCCGCAGCGCTCGTCGGCCCACCCCGCCGTCGCATCAGCCACGCCGGCACGACATCGGGACATGCCGACCCGGATCTCGAGCACCGAGCGCCCACCCCGCGGGGACGGGCCGGTCGATGCTGTGACGGCCAGCGGGACCGCCCCTGCCGACAGCGGCCGGGCCAGCGCCCCACAGCGGGCGGACACCGAGCGCGAGGTCGAGGCACCGACGGAGCCACCCTCCCGTCAGCCGCACGAGACACCGGCTGACGTGGTCGCCGCCCTGCAGGAAGATCCACGTCCCGGCCGTCGCCAGGGTGCAGCGCCGGTGCGTCCTGATCGACCGCTGCGGAGATCGACCACCGATGCCGTCGATGCTGACACCCGAGTCGGGGCCGACGAGCTCTGCCGCCGCAGCGGGATCGACCTCGGCCTGCTCTCCGAGCTGGAGCGCTTCGGGCTCGTGCAGTCGCAGATCGGGCGCGGCGGGGACCGGACCTACGGTCGGGCCGCCGTGGAGGTGGCACGCCTCGCCGCCCGGTACCGGGAGCTCGGCGTCGAGCCGAGGCACCTGAGGATGTACCTCGTGTCGGCCGAACGCGAAGCGGGGATGGTCGAACAGCTCGCCGTTCCGCTCCTCAAGCAGCGGAACCCCAACGCCAGGCAACACGCGTCGGAGCTGGCCTCTGAGCTCGTCGAGCTGGGAGCAGATCTGCACCGCGCCCTGCTGCGACGCGAGCTGGGCGGCGACCTGTTGCCCTGAACGTCCAGCGGTCACCCCGGGAATCGCTGACGTAAGCTGACCCGGTGATCGAACTCGAGCTGATCGCGGTGCGGGTGGAGCTCCCGAGCAACACGCCGGTCGTCGTGCTGCGTGAGCTCGCCGGACGACGTCGCCAGTTGTCGATCTTCATCGGGAACCCCGAGGCGACCGCCATCGCGTTCGCTCTCGAAGGCGTCGACACACCACGTCCCCTGACCCACGACCTCTTCTGCGACGTCCTCGACGAGGTCGGCGTCGATCTCGAACGGGTCGTGATCAACGAACTGCGTGACACCACGTACTTCGCGACGCTGCAGCTGCGCACCGCAGCCGGGTCGGTCCACGTGTCGAGCCGCCCGTCGGACGCGGTCGCGCTCGCTGTCCGTACGGGGTGTCCGATCTTCGCCGAGGACGAGGTGCTCGAGGATGCCGGCTACGTCGATGAGGTGGAGGCAGAGCTGTCGCCGGACGACGTGGTGGAGGAGTTCCGTCACTTCATCGACACCGTGTCGCCCGAGGACTTCGCATCCTGACCGTGGGCGGGAGCGCGGTCCACCCACTCGGACCGCGGACGACGGTATCGTGAATCACATGCCTGTCATGCCCGACGATCGAACCGATGAGTCCAGCTTCAGCGGCCGTGCAGCGGCCGAGATCGTCGGGATCAGCTACCGCCAGCTCGACTACTGGGCCCGCACCGATCTGGTGCGACCGTCGGTGACCGACGCCGCCGGGAGCGGCAGCCGTCGGCGCTACTCGTACTCGGACCTGCTCGAGCTGAAGGTGATCAAGTCCCTGCTGGATGCCGGGATCCGACTCGAATCGGTGCGGCACGTGTTCACCTACGTGCGCGAGCACCTCGGAGAGGACATCACCGCGGCGAACATCGTGATCAGCGGCAATCGGACGGTGCTCGTGCGATCCGGTGAGGAGCTGATCGACGTGCTCCGCAAGGGTCAGGGCGTGCTCAACGTCCTGGCGCTCGCCGGGGTCAAGGACGAGGTCGACGCACGGATTGTGGAGCTGTTCCCGACCGCGACGACCGCCGATCGGGCACACCATCCGAGCGTCGCCGGCGCGGGCTGAGCACCGGTGCGTCACTCGCCGCTCGACGCGGTCCACCGTTCCCTCGGCGCGAAGATGGCGCCGTTCGGTGGTTGGGAGATGCCGATCGCCTACCCGCTCGGGACGATCGAGGAGCATCGCTCGTGTCGCAATGCCGCTGTGGTGTTCGACGTGAGCCATCTCGGCACCGTCCGCGTGCAGGGTTCCGGCGCGTTCGAGAGCCTGCAGCGGGAGCTGACCAACGACCTCTCGAAGATCGGTCCCGGTCGCGCCCAGTACACCCATCTCCTCGACCCGGCCGACGGATCGGTGCTCGATGACATCATCGTGTGGTGGCTCCCCGAAGACACCGGCGACGTGGCCTCTGCGGGGCGGTTCGACGTCATGCCGAACGCCTCGAACACCGACGGGGTCGTCGCTGCCTTCGCCGCTGACGGCGTCGAGGTCCGTGACACCACCGCGGGGCGGGCGGTGCTCGCGGTGCAGGGCCCGACAGCCCGCGACGTCGTCGCCTCCGTCTCGGCAGAGGCCGCATCCATCGGACGGTTCCGTGTGGCCGAGCTCGACGTGCTGGGCCATCCCTGCCGCGTCGCGGGAACCGGCTACACGGGTGAGGACGGCGTCGAGCTCGCCGTCCCGGTCGACGCGGCCGAACAGGTGTGGGCGTCGCTCACCGCCGCAG
>CAYSCB010000133.1:0-7919 GCA_964429335.1 uncultured Aquihabitans sp. | reverse complement strand
CACCGACGCCACCACCATCAACGACGTGTTCGCCGCGGTGGTCAGCAACTTCTGAGCCGTCACAGCACTACCGGGTGAAGAACGGCCCCTTCTCCTGGCGGTTGGAGCCGAGGTCGCAGACGGCTCCCTTGTGGATGCACTGGGTGATCTCCCGTTGCAGCGCTTCGGGATGCCACCCGTTGAAGAAGTCACCGTGTGCGGAGTACACGGTGCCCGACGCCAGACGGAGCTGATGTCCCGGCCCGGTGATCGGGAACTTGATGCTGACCGTCAGCTGCGGCACCGACACGGGATGGTCCGCCGGGCAGGCACCCTGTCGCGAGTAGGTCATGTGGTCGCGGTGACCGGGGACGTCGGCGTCGATGCCGTTCCAGCAGTCGGGGAACGTGAGGACCATCACGAGCGGAGCCGTCTCGGGACAGTCAGGCGGCGTGTCGGAGAGATCCATTCGCACTCCGCAACTCCATCCGGCCGCCTCGCCCGGCTGAGGCTTCGCGGCGAACGGATCACCGGCGAGCATCATCAGCCCGTCAGGAAAGGTGTGCACCGACACCGGCGCGATGCCTGGCGCGGCCCGGTAGTAGGCGTGGATGGCCACGGGTTGCACGGCGGTGTCACCGTCATAGAGCGTGGGTTGCCAGTAGGCCGCGTTGTCGCCGGGCTTGTCGCAGGTGGTCCCGCCGGCGCGCAACGAGTCCGGCGTGCTGTTCTGATCGGTGGTCGTCGCTCCGTAGAAGTCGTGGCGGTGTGAGCGCCCGACCGTGCCCGGCCACACGATCGGGTCGACCTCGCCGGAGTGCGAGTACAGGCACTCGGCGACGAACTGACCGAACCCGCCCTGTGGTCCGATCCAACGGGTCGGGGCCGCGATCGTGCCGTCGGACCACCGGGGTGGATCCCCCAGCGGCATCGACATGTCCGCCATGGTCCCGCCGGCGTTCGCAGCGCGCGGTACGTCCGAACCGATCGCAACCGCCCCGGACGGATCCGATCCCCCCAGGATGATCGCCACTGCGGCGAGGCAACCCAGAGCCACGAGGAGCCCAGCGCCGATGAGCGCGCCAGAGCGCCGCTCGGTGGTGTCCGGATCGGATCGGACGGCCTGCTCAACCACCGGTCGGCGCAGGGGGCAGTTGGATCGACGCCACATCGACCTTCATCGGTGCGGTGAACTTCGTCGCTTTCGCCGTGGTCGCGTTCGGCATGTTCTTCTGCGCAGGGGGCACCGGCGTCGTCCGGAACGCCTCCGCCGGAGGAGTCGCAGCGGGGCTTCCCATGAGCCCGATCAGGTCCAACGCGTCCGCGTTCCAGTCGGTCGCTGTGGGTTCACCGTTGCACGGTGCGAGCTGTTCGATGTTCGCCGGTTTCGACGTGGTGAACGTGTTGTTCGAGAAGCAGTTGCGGAGCGTCTCGGTGGTCTGACCCGACTTCGTGAGATCGACGGTCCCGACGGCCAGGTCGGCCACCTTCGATCCCGACACGTCGTTGCCCTCGACGCGGATCTCGATCGGGTTCCACATCACGATGCAGCCCTTGCCGACGAGCTCGACCTCGACGCACTTGTCCGCCGGGATGGTGGTCTTGGTCCCGGCTTCGGACGCCTTCTTGGCCGGGGACTCCGAACACGGCTTCGACCACTCCGTCTCGGCAGGCGTCAGGTCACTCGCATCGGACTCCGGGAACGGGACGAGCCCGATGCCGGTGCGGTCGTGGCTCCACACCCGGTTCTTCGTGATGTTCACCTTCACCGCACCCGCCGGCAGGATCCCGTTGCCCTGCGCCAGCAGCGACACCGAGATGCCGGGGCCGTCGGTCATGTTGTTGTCGTGGACCAGGTTGCCCGCCACCGTCGTCTCACGGCTCGGGTAGCACAGCTCGTAGGAACCAGAGTTCGGCACCACACCGGCGCGGTTGTGCGCGAACTCGGAGTTGACGACGTACAGGTCACCACCGGAGTTCGTGCCGGAGTAGCCGAGGCCGTTGTACTCGGACACGACGTCGGTCACGACGGCGTCGCACTTGTAGCACTGGCCGATGTAGAAGCCGGCGTCCGGGCTGCCGGACGCGTAGTCGTTGTCGAACTGGCCGTGGTAGGAGTCGAACGCGTAGATGCCGTAGTCACCGTTGCGGTACGCGGTGAGGTACGAGCCCCGGTAGCGGTCCGAGCTGCTCCAGTAGAAGCCGTTCGAGAGGTAGTTGCGCGCCGTCATGTTCTCGACGACGACCCCCGCGGTCTTCAGCACCCGGATGCCGTTCTCCATCTTGAACCCGCCGTCCAGGATGACGTCGTTGCGGTCGACGCCGCGGATGGTGATGTCACCGACGTTGACGTCGACGGCCTCCTTGTAGACGCCCTTGTCGATGAGGACCAGTGCACCCGGCTTGGCCGCGTCGACCGCTGCCTGGATGGTCTTGTGGTCCTGGGGGACCCGGATCGTCTGTCCGGAACCCGACTCACCTCCGCCTGTCGCGTTCGTCGTGTCGTCCGAGGAGCACGCCCCGGCGACCAACGTCAACGCGACCGCCGCCACAACCAGCATCCGTCCGGTTCGCACCATCGTCGTCCCCCTTGTGCGCACTACGCGTTCAGCTTCATCGGCACGCCCTCGTGGGCGTCGCGACCGCTTCCGTTGAAGGGTCGTGTCAGGGACCTTACAGTCCCAGGTGTGAAACGATCGGTCCTGCACCCAGTCCGTATCCTGCTCGTGGCCGGCCTCGGCCTCGCCGTCGTGTCCTGCGGTGGGGGCAGCAGCTCGTCGGACGTCTCGCTGCCCCCCGGAGCGAAGTGGACGAAGGAGTCCGGCAGCAGCGTCGGCGTCCAGGCTCGCGACAACGACTTCGTCCCCCAGTTCATCGAGGTGAAGAAGGGGACGAAGGTCACCTTCGAGAACTCCGGCCGGAACCGCCACAACGTGCTGGCGAGCGAGCAGGGCAGCTTCGACGACATCCAGGTGGACCAGTTCGACCCCGGCATGTCCGCGTCGCGCACCTTCGACAAGGCAGGCACCTTCGGGTACTACTGCTCGCTGCACGGCACCAAGAACAAGGGCATGTACGGGGCCATCAAGGTCGAGGACTGACACGTCGAGGACTGACACCGACACGACGCGATGGCCCCGAGGCCCGAGCGGCCAGAGCGGGAAGCAGAGCCGGGGCCATCAAGGTCGAGGACTGATCGTCTGGGTCCGCCGGGCACGCGCCGACAGCTGCCCGCGACCTGCAAGTCTGTACGGACCATGTCGTTCCGGGATCGCTTCTTCACGCCCCGCGTCGCCCGCGCCACCACGTCACCTTCGGCGATCCTGGCCACCGGTGGCGGCGCAGCAGCCGGCATGCTCGTCGGCGGACCTATCGGGGCAGTGATCGGCGGGATCGGCGCCTATGCCATTCGGGTGCTCGCTGCGGTTCCGAGGGCTCCGGAGCGCCCGCGCGCCGACGTGCGGGGTCTCGTGGATCCGTGGCGCAGCCTCATGACCAGCGTGCTCGATGCACGCCACCGCTACGACAAGGCGATCGGATCGGTGAGATCGGGACCCCTGCGGGACCGCCTGTCGGAGGTGGGTGGCCGCTTGGACACAGCAATCGGCGATGCCGACCGGATCGCCCGCGCCGGCAACACGCTGACCGAGGGTCGCAAGCAGATCGACCTCCCGGCGATCCGTCGGGACCTGGATGCGACACGTTCCCGGCCGGTGACCGAACGCACCGCGCAGACGATCGGGGCGATCGAGGCGCAGATCGCTGCCGCTGAGCGGTTGGACCGGACGATCGCCGACACCTACGACCGGTTGCGCCTGCTCGACGCACGGTTGGACGAGACGGTGACCCGCACCGTCGAGCTCGCAGCGACGCAGTCGGAGGTCGACGACGTCGGTGGCCTCGGTTCGGAGGTCGACGACATCGTCGCCGAGATGGAGTCGCTCCGTCAGGCCGTCGAGGAGACCGACGGTCGCGACGTCCGCGACCCAGGGAGCTCCCCGACTCCGGAAGCGTCTCCGTGACACGGACGGGCCGTAACGAGGAGGACCGCTGGGACGACGGATCGCTCGCCGAGGACCTCGCGTTCGAGGAGGCCGGCGTCTCCGACGACGTGCTCCTCGAACGCCACGAGCCGACCGAGGTGGACGACCACCGGGGACGGAGCCTGCTGCGAGCGAGCGCGCTCCCCGCGGTCGGAACGACCTTGTCCCGTGCCACCGGGCTGATCCGTGTCGGCGCGCTGACCTACGCGCTGGGTCTCACCGCCATCGCGGACGTCTACAACCTCGCGAACACGACGCCGAACATCCTCTACGAGCTCGTCCTGGGCGGCGTGCTGTCCTCGACGCTGGTGCCGTTGTTCGTGCGGACCCTCGACGATCCCGACGACGACACCGCCTCGGTCGTGACCACCGTGGCGTTCTCCGCGATCGTGGCGATGACGCTGCTCGGCGTGCTGCTCGCCCCGTGGATCAACCGTCTGTTCGCGCTGCCCCTCAGCGGCGCGGAACGAGCCCAGCAGCTCGACATCGGTGACGACTTCCTCGAGCTGCTCATCCCGCAGATCCTGTTCTACGGGGTGACGACGCTCATCACCGCGCTCCTGCACGCCCGTCGTCGTTTCGCGCCGCCGGCGTTCACGCCGGTGCTGACGAACCTCGTCACGGCCGCCGCCGCTGTCGGCGCCGCCAGGTGGTTCGCCCGCGGCGGCGCCCACCAGGGGCAGGTGTACCTCCTCGGGCTCGGCACCACCGCTGGTGTGGCAGCGATGGCGATCGCGCTCGTGCCGTTCCTGCGTCGCTCCGGGATCCACCTCCGCTGGAGGTTCCAGCCCCGCCATCCCGCCGTGCGGTCGGTGTTGCGCCTGTCCGGATGGACCGTCGGCTTCGCAGCAGCGAACCAGGTAGCGCTGCTCATCATCCTGACCCTCGCCAGGGCACAGGAGGCGGGAACCGTCTCCGCCTACCAGTACGCGTTCATCCTGTTCCAACTCCCCCACGGACTGATCGCCGTGTCGTTGATGACCGCGATCCTCCCCGAGCTCGCCGAGGCCGCGGTCGACCGTGACGAGCGGACCTACATCGCTCGCTTCCGGGAGGGGATGAGCCTGCTGCTCACGTTCCTGCTCCCGGCGGCGGTCGGGCTCGCGTTCATCGCGGCACCGTTGATCCGGATCTTCCTGCAGCGTGGCAGCTTCACCGCTGACGACACGGTCCGCACCGAGCAGATGCTGCTCGGCTTCGCGGTGGGACTCCCGGCGTTCTCGATCTACCTGTACTGCGTACGTGCCTTCTTCGCCCGCCGCGACACCCGCACCCCGTTCTTCCTCAACGTCGTGCAGAACGCGTTGAACGTCGCGCTCATCGTCCCGTTCACCGCCCTGTGGGGCGCACAGGGTCTGCCGCTCGCCTATTCGGCGTCGTACTGGATGATCGCGATCGTCACGCTGTACGTGTTGAACCGCCGCGTATCGCACCTGCTGACCCTGCGGGCGATGCTTCCGCTCGTCCGCTCGGTCGGCGTGGGACTGGCGGTGCTGTTCGCCCTCGCGGCGACGGCGGTCGTGCTCGGTGACCAGGTCGGTTCGGTGGTGAAGCTCGTCATCGAGGTCACCGTCGCAGTGTTCGTGTTCGTCCCGGTCACCTTCATGTTGAAACCGAAGGGCTTCGAGCCTGCGATCGACCGTCTCCGACAGGGGATGCGACGCCGCGGCCGGTCCATGGCCGGTTGACGGGCCGACGGTCGTTAGGCTCGACACCATGTGGAAAGCGATCAAACGCTGGTGGGCCTACCTCGGGGCCAAGGTGAACAGCTCGTTCAACGAGCGTGCCGACCCGAAGGTCCAGTTGGAGCAGGCCATCACGGAGGCGCAGGAGCAGCATCGTCGGCTCAAGGAGCAGGCGGCGAACGTGATCGCCAACCAGAAACAGACCCAGATGCGCCTGGAGGCGGCGTTGGCCGATCTGGAGAAGCTGAACCGCAACGCGCAGCAGGCCGTGTTGATGGCCGACGACGCTGCGAAGAAGGGGGACGCTGCGAAGGCCACCGAGTACACCTCCGCCGCCGAGGCGTTCGCGAACCAGCTGATCGCCAAGGAGAAGGACGTCGAGGACCTGAAGACGCTGTCGTTGCAGGCGACGCAGGCGGCCGAGCAGGCGAAGAACGCCGTGCAGCAGAACAGCAGGGTCCTGCAGCAGAAGCTGGCCGAGAAGCAGAAGCTCCTGGGTCAGCTCGACCAGGCCAAGATGCAGGAGCAGATGAACAAGGCGATGGCCTCGTTGTCGGAGCAGGTCGGCGAGGACGTGCCGACTCTCGACGAGGTCCGCGAGAAGATCGAGACGCGCTACGCCAAGGCGAAGGGGATGGCGGAGCTACAGGACATGTCGGTCGAGTCGAAGATGCTCGAGGTCGAGCAGGCGTCGATCAACGTCGAGGCCCAGGCGAGGCTGTCGGAGATCCGTTCCAAGCTCGGCATCGCCGATGCCGAGGCCCCGGCCGCCACCCCGGAACCCGCGACGACCGAGCCTGCGGCCGGCGAACCGGCCATCGCCGAGCAGCCGGCGCCCGCCGAACCCGGCACGGAGCCCTCTCCGGGCACCTGAATCAGCCCGGCAGGCGTCGATCGACCACGGTGGGAGCGGTCGGGTCCTCCACGTCGATCACGACGTCCGCGAGACGTTCCGGGTCGCACTCGGCCAGGTACCGACGTTGGGCGGCGTGGTAGCGATCCCGGAACGCGGCCCGCGCCGCATCGAGGCCGCCGAGCAGTTCTGCGTCACGACGGGCTCCGCGCTCGGCTGCGGCGGCGAACGAGGCCCGCAGGAAGACGACCAGGTCCCAGGATCGGCGGAGCTCCGGCTTCTGCAGGAAGCTCCCGTCGACGATCAGGACGTCCCCGGGATCCGCGTCGAACGGCCCGTCGTCGGTCGGGACGTCGGAGGCCAGGTCGAGGACCGACGGTCGGTACTGGAGGTCACCTCCGGGTCCGAGCGGGTCGAGCAGCACCCGCCGCAGGGAATCGATGTTGTAGGCATCCTCGTAGTAGCCGTCGGACGAGCCGCGCCCCTGCCGGTACCGCACCTCACGACGGTTGTGGAACCCGTCCATCGACACCCGCAGGACCGATCGACCGTCGGCGGCCAGCACGGACGCGAGGTGGTCGGCGAAGGTCGTCTTGCCCGCTGCGGTGATCCCATCGATCGCGACCCGAACGGGGTGGTCGATCGCCACCGCACCGATCAGCTCGGCGCAGGCCACGGCAGCGTCCATCAACAGAACTCGAGGCCGACGAACTCGCCGGAGCGTCGCCACCGGTCGATGTGGTCGAAGAACGCGACCGGACCGGCCGGGTACCCGCTCATCCCCCGCCGCTCCCGACGCCCGATCGGTCCACCCTCGTTGTTGTAGTAGCCGGGCGTGCACTCGGCGTTGCCGAGGAACGATCGGGGGCTGTCGTCCAGCATCGCCATCCAGGCGTCCTGGGCTGCCCCGGACACCTCCACCCGTTCTGCGCCGACGTCGAGGGCGTGGCCGATGACAGCGGCGGCGGTCGAGCCGGCCTCGGTGAGGTTGTGGGTGATGTTGGAGATCAGGTTGGCGCCCTGGGCGAGACCGGTGATGAACAGGTTGGGGAAGCCATGCACGTGCATGCCGTGCATCGACACCATGCCGTCGGCCCACACCTCGGTGAGGGTGAGCCCGTCACGCCCGGTGGTCTCGAACCCGCTGCGACGGGCCTGGTCGGTACCGACCTCGAAGCCGGAGGCGAAGATCAGGCAGTCGAGGTCGTGGTGCGTCTCGTCGACCCACACGCCGGTGGCGTCGATCGCCGTGACGCCGCGACCATCGGTGTCGATGAGGTGCACTCCCGGCTCGTTGAACGCGGGGAGGTACTCGTCGTGGAAGCAGGGCCGCTTGCACAGCTGGCGGTACCACGGCTT
>CAYSCB010000132.1:1908-7956 GCA_964429335.1 uncultured Aquihabitans sp. | reverse complement strand
CGAGGCCAGCTCGTCCTGGTGATCCATCCGCTGCGGGATCGAGGCGAAGCGTGGTTCGTCGAGCCAGTCGACCTCGAGCGCCTCGCACAGCTTGGCGAAGAAGCGCTCGGACGGGCAGGTGATGACGACCTGCCTGCCGTCCCTGGTGCCGTAGGCGCCGGAGGGCGCGAAGTAGTGGCTCCTGTTGCCGGTGCGTGGCGTCTCCTCACCGGTGATCAGGTAGCTGCCGAGTCCAGCGGCCTGGGCGTGGATCAGCGCGTCGAGCAGGGAGATGTCGATCCGTTGTCCCCGGCCGTCGACAGACCGCGACCGCAGCGCTGCGAGCGCCGCGGTGGCAACCAGCGTCGAGGTGAGTGCGTCGATCAACGGCACCGTCACCCGCACGGGATCGCCGTCGGGTTCACCGGTGAGCGCCAGCAGCCCGCCGTAGCCCTGGATCAGGAAGTCGATGCCCGGTCGACCCGCATAGGGACCGTCGGCACCGAACGCGGTCACACCGATCCAGATGACATCGTCCCGATGGCGCCGGACGGACCCGTAGTCGAGTCCCATCGCCGACAGCGCCGGCTCGCGGACGTTGGTGATGACGATGTCGGCGGTCGCCACGAGGCGGGCGAACACCTCTTGTGCGCCAGCCGTGTGCAGGTCGAGCACGACGCCGCGCTTCGAGCGGTTGAGGCTCAGGAACGCCGAGCGCTCACCGCCGAGGGACGGTCCGAGATGCCGGCTGTCGTCACCGCGCGGCGACTCCACCTTGATGACGTCCGCGCCGAGGTCACCCAAGAGCGTCGCGGCGTAGGGGCCGGCCATCATCGTGGAGATCTCGAGCACCCTGAGTCCAGCGAGGGGCCCCTCGTTCCGTGGCGGAGCAGACGACGGGTTCCCGGTCATGGGATCGCGCCCTTGGCCTTGAGCTCACCGATCTCGTCCCACGAGCAGCCCAACACGTCGACGAGCAGCAGCTCGGTGTCCTGGCCGAGCTCGGGTCCCAGTGATTCGACGCGTCCAGGAGTCCTGCTCAACGTCACCGGGAGACCACGGAGCTCGACTTCCCCACCGGCCTCACCGCAGAAGGTTCTGAGGAAGTAGTCGTTGGCCCACGCCTGCTCGTCGACGGCGACGTTGCGGTAGTCGTCGATCGGCGCTGCCGTCACCTCCGACGACGCGAAGCGCTGCATCCACTCTCCTGCGTCACGCAGGGACAGCGCCGCGTCCAGCACGTCGACGAGGTCGGCGGCGTGCGCCGTGCGACCCTCGGCGTCGACGAACCGGACGTCGGTGCGGAGATCGTCGCGACCGAGGGCGTCGCAGAGCCGCTGCCAGTTGGCGTCGGTGTTCCCCAGGCACAGGAACATCCAGCGATCCTTCGCCGGGTACCGGTTCCACAGCGGGTTCCCCGGGTTCCGGCGGGAGTGCTGGCTGGAGTAGTAGTCGTTGCCCGTGCCGAGGAACCGCTGCAACGTCGGCGCTGCGAGGAAGAGCTGCGATCCGAGCAGTGAGGCGTCCACGTACTGACCACGTCCCGTGGACCGCCGCCGGTGCAGCGCCACCATGATCCCGAACGCGGACATGAGGCCACCGATCGCGTCGCCGGTCCCGAGTCCGAGGTAGATGGGCGGCTGGCCTGGTTCGCTCAGCCGGTTCATGATCCCCGTGAGCGCCTGGACGGTCATGTCGAACGCCGGCCTGCTCATGCCACGGTGGCCGTATCCGCTGTTGGTGACGTGCACCAACTGCGGGTTGATCGCGGAGAGGGTCCGGTAGTCGAGTCCGAGCGGTTCGAGGCTGTCCATCGCCTGGTTCCACAGGAAGACGTCGGACTCGGCCACCAGTCGGTGGATCAGGTCACGACCCTCGTCGGACTTCAGGTCCACCGCGATGCTCTTCTTGTTCCTGTTCACGACCAGGAAGTACTGGTTCCAGTCGGCGACGGGCACGGCGTTGATGCTGCGGACCCCGCGCGCGGGGTCGCCGGTCTCGGGCCGTTCGACGTGGATGACCTCGGCCCCGAAGTCGGCGAGGTACTGCGAGCACACCGGGCCCTGGAACCACACGGTGAGGTCGAGCACCCGGATCCCCTCGAGCGCCTTGCGAGGACTCGGCTCCACCGTCCGTGTCGATCCGGGTGACGCCGTCGATCCGGATGGATCGGTGGACACCGGAGCCGGTGCGGCATCGGAACCGGTGACAGGGCCCCTGCGAACGGAACCGACGGTCCCGGCGGCTTCGAGATCGAAGATCTCGGACTCGGCGAGACCGAGCATCTCTGCGAGCACCTCGGCGGTGTGCTGACCCACGCACGGTGCCAGCCGGTCGAGCCGTGCGGGCGTCTCGCTCATGTGCACCGGGAAGCCGAGGCTCCTGAACCGACCGTAGCTCGGGTGTTCGAGGTCGAGGATGTAGCGGTTGAGCGACGCCTGGTCGTAGCCGGTCAGGAACTCGTACTTCTCGATGATGTCCGCCGAGAGGCGTTCCTCGGCGAACTTCTGACGCCAGTGGGTGCTCGGCTGCTTCGAGAAGCGCTCATCGAGGAGGTGCATGAGCTCGTGCCGGGCGTCGCCACAGCGCTTGTCGTGGGTGTCGAAGCGGGGGTCGTCGACAGCGATCCCCATGATCTGGGAGAACCTCGGCCAGTAGCGGTCGCTGTCGGGCATCGTCAGGGTGACCCAGCGTCCGTCAGACGTCGGATAGTAGAGACCGGCCCCGCTCATGGGGTTGCCGGCATCAAGGCGTGCGATCGGTTCGGAGAGGCGGTCGTCTCCCATGGCGAGGTAGGCGTCGATGTTCAGGGCAGCGCCGTAGAGGTTCCCGCTGAACAGCGACGCGTCGACGACCTGGACCTCGCCATCGAGCGGCTCCGTCGAGGCGTCGGGGCGGGTCTCGGCCCGGTGGTGCAGCGCGACCATGATCCCGAACGCGAGCATCGCTGCGGTGTGCATCTGGCCCGAGCCCGTGTACACCGGCGGTTCCCCCGGTTGGGGAAGGGTCGGCATCACCCCGGTGCGGGCGGCAGCGAGCTCGTCGAGGGCGGGGAGGTCGCTGTCCGGGCCTCTGGGACCGAACCCCGAACCACGAGCGAAGACGATGCCAGGGTTCAACCCTGTGATGCGCTCCTCGGACCAGCCGCGTTCGCGCAACGTGGCGAACGGCAGGTCGGTGAGCAGGACGTCGGCTCTCGCGACGAGCGCCTCGAAGAGCTCCTTGCCTGCCGGTGCGTCGAGGTCGATGCCGATGCTGCGCTTGTTGCGGTGGACCAGCTCTGCGTCGGCATCGAAGGCCTCGGTGGGATGGCACCCGTCGCGGTCGGGGTCGTTCCGTTCCCGGGAGAGGTCCTCGACCCGGATCACCCGTGCGCCGAAGTCACCCAGCAGGGACGCAGCGATGCCCGACCACATCTCCGTTGTCAGGTCGAGCACGCAGATGTCGTCGAGTGCGCTCATGCTGCCTCCGGGCTCTGACGGACCCCACCCGATCCCGCTTCCGACCGCATGGTCAGGAACGAGGTCGGAAGCGGAGGATATCAACCGTTTGGTGATGGAATACTACCAACTGGTCAGTGACCACTCTGTCAAGTAGCATAACCTCTACAGGTGGTGAGACTCCAGAGGCCACGGCCCGGGACGATCACACGACACCGATCACATGACACCTGACAACCGGAGGAAGCGGAGAGTGGACGACTCCAGCGAAGCACTCCTGCGGGAGCTGGCAGATCGAGAAGCCATCAGAGACCTCGCCCGCGCGTACGCGCACCACGTGTGGCGTCGCGACATCCGGGCGATCGCGGAGCTGTTCGCACCCGACGGTGAGATGGACACGCCCGACCTGGCGCCGCTGGTCGGACGAGAGGCCATCGTCGAGGCGTACGAGAAGATGCTCAACGACGACGAGTTCCATCCCTTCGTGCACAACCACGTGATCGAGCTGGACGGCGACTCGGCGACCGGGACCTGCTACCTCGACCTGCGGGCGACGATCAACGGGCGTCAGATGCTCAGCTCGGGGTGGTACGACGACCGCTACCGGCGGGTCGACGGCGAGTGGAAGTTCGACTCCCGCAAGGTGACGATGCTCGAGTTCGTCCCCATCCGGCCGCGCCAGCGTGAACGGTCGGGTGAACCGAGCTCAGCCCCATCAGCAGCAGACCAACGAGGAGAGTGATCAGAGATGGCACAACTCGCTGTCGGAACCAGGCTCCGGAGCGCGGTCTGCTCCACCGAGGTGATCGTGGTGTCGGCGCCCGATCGTGACGTGGAGCTGACGTGTGGCGGTGCCGCGATGATCGGCATCGACGAAGAACCTGCTGCGGGCGCCGCGGTCTCCGCCGATGCCGCCGAAGGGACCCTGCTCGGCAAGCGGTACGTGAACGACGAGGGCGATCTCGAGCTGTTGTGCACGAAGCCCGGCGAAGGGTCCGTCGGCGTCGGTGATGCACTGCTCGTGCAGAAGGACGCCAAGCCCCTGCCCTCCTCGGACTGAGAGCAGCAACCCATGAACCTGATGCTGCTGCTCGAGATGGCCGCCTCGGGGCTGGGGACGCGCGTCGCGGTGCGCAGCGGGGACCAGACGCTCACCTGCGACGAGCTGCTCGACGCCGCTGGCTGCGCCGCCAGGGAGATCAGGGCGTCGGGTGCGACGCATGTCGCGCTCCTCGACGTGAACAGCCTGGCGCTGCCGATCGCGCTCTTCGGGGCGGCGTGGGCGGGGGTGCCGTTCTCGCCGTTGAACTACCGGCTCACGCCCACGGAGATCGACGCGCTTCTCGAGCGGATCTCGCCGGCCTACGTCGTGACCGACGCCGATCGGGCAGGTCAGCTCACCGGCCGTGAGGGCCTGACGGTCATCGAGCGCCAGGAGTTCGTCGACTCCGCCCGGGCCGGGACCCCTCCCGAGCACGACTGGTCGATGGATCCGGAGGAGGTCGCGATCCTGCTGTTCACCAGCGGCACGACCGGCGTGCCGAAGGCAGCCGTGCTGCGACACCGCCACCTCGTCTCCTACATCCTCGGATCGGTCGAGTTCGGTGCCGCAGCCGAGGACGCCGCCGCGCTCGTCAGCGTTCCGCCGTACCACATCGCGGGGATCGCAGCGATCGCGAGCTCCGTGTACGCGGGTCGGCGCATCGTGCAGCTCGAGAGCTTCTCACCCGAGGCATGGATCGAGCTCGCCCGGAACGAACGCGTCACCAACGCGATGGTCGTGCCGACGATGCTGGTGCGCATCATCGACGCCATGGAACGCTCCGGCGACGCCACGCTCCCGCACCTGCGTGCCATCTCCTACGGCGGCGCGAAGATGCCGCTCCCGGTCATCGAGACGGCGATGGAGCTGCTGCCCGACACCGACTTCACGAACGCATACGGCCTGACCGAGACGAGCTCGACGTTGACGGTGCTGACACCAGAGGATCATCGCATCGCCGCTGCGAGCGACGATCCGGCCGTGCGTCGGCGTCTCTCCTCGCTCGGCCGGGCGCTGCCCAACGTCGAGCTGGAAATCCGCGACGAGGACGGCAAGGTGCTGGGTCCCGGCGAACCCGGTGAGATCCACGTTCGCGGCGAGCAGATCTCGGGCGAGTACCTCGACCAGGGAAGCCGCCTGGACCCACAAGGGTGGTTCCCCACCCGTGACGGAGGCTGGCTCGACGACGACGGCTACCTGTTCCTCGAGGGGCGGATCGACGACATCATCGTGCGCGGTGGCGAGAACATCTCCCCCGGCGAGGTCGAAGACGTCCTGTCGAGCCACGCTGCCGTTGCGGACTGCGCGGTCGTCGGGGTCCCTGACGAACAATGGGGTGAAGCAGTCGCTGCCGCGGTGGTCCTGCGCGCAGGGACGACGGTGAGCGAGTCGGAGCTCCAGAACTGGGTCAAGGACCAGCTCCGGTCCTCACGGGTACCCTCCCACATCGTGTTCCGCTCGGAGCTGCCCTACAACGAGACGGGCAAGCTCCTCCGACGACAGGTCCGGGCCGAGCTGTCCGGCTGAACGTGCGGACCGCGGCGTGAAGGACCTGCTGAACGACCTGGACGCGTGGCGACGCGACGG
>CAYSCB010000132.1:0-1808 GCA_964429335.1 uncultured Aquihabitans sp. | reverse complement strand
GTCGACTTCACCGGAGCGCTCGTCCGTGCGGCGAAGCTGCTGGGGTACCGGGTCACGGTGTGCGACGCACGCGAAGTCTTCGCCACGAAGAAGCGGTTCCCCTACGCCGACGAGGTCGTGGTCGATTGGCCGGACCGCCTCATCGAACGGATCCAGGCCGACGCGGACGTCCCGGACCTGAGCGGCCGCGACGCGGTCTGCATCCTCACCCACGACACCCGATTCGACGTCCCTGCGGTGCGGGCGGCGCTCGCGACCGACGTCGGATACATCGGCGTCATGGGGTCCCGTCGCACCCACGACACACGACGCGAGCGGTTGGTGGAATCCGGCGTGAGCGCTGCCGAGCTGGCACGGCTCCACTCCCCCATCGGCCTGGACCTCGGCGCCCGGACCCCGGAGGAGGTTGCCGTATCGGTGCTGGCGGAGATCATCAGCACCCGCACCGGGCGCACGGGTCAGAGGTTGCGTGACACCTCCGGACCGCTGCACTGAACCGCCGCTGTACCTTGCGCTGCAGGCCCGACCATCCCGACGACCAGACCGACGAGCAGGAGGATCCGACCCGATGGAGCTCACCCACGAGTTCGACGTCGCAGTACCACCCGACGAGGCATGGAAGGTGCTGACCGACCTGGAACGGATCGCGCCCTGCCTGCCCGGAGCACAGCTCCAGGAGGTCGAAGGCGACGAGTACCGCGGCACGGTCAAGGTGAAGGTCGGCCCGATCACCGCCCAGTACAAGGGCACGGCGAGCTTCGGTGAGATGGACGAGGCATCGGGCCGAGCCGTCCTGCTGGCCTCGGGTCGCGACACGAAGGGACAGGGCAACGCGTCGGCCACGATCACCGCGGATCTCACCGCAACCGGCAACGGCACCCACGTGGCGTTGACCACCGACCTGAAGATCTCCGGCAAGGTCGCGCAGTTCGGGCGAGGCGCCATCGCGGACGTCAGCAGCAAGCTGATGGCCCAGTTCGTCGAGAGCCTGGAAGGGACCGTGCTCGGGTCCGAGGGGAACGCCGAACCGTCACCCGCCCCGGAGTCCGTCACCGAATCCTTGACGAAGCCTCCTGATGCAGGTCCACGCCGCATCGACGCTCCCGAAGCCGAACCGATCGACCTGCTCGCCACCGCGGGCGACACCCGCGCCGCTCGCGCCGTCGTCGCGATCCTGCTCGCCGCAACCGTCCTGGGGCTCGTGATCCTCCTCCGTCGCCGCCGACGCACCGCAGCGACGTGTGGCTGCGACACGTCGAGGTAGACGTGGGCGTCGCCGCCATCGTGCTCGCCGCCGGTGGCGGATCCAGGTTCGTCGGCGCAACCCACAAGCTGCTCGCCGAGATCGACGGAGAACCGGTAGTGACCCGCTCCGTGCTGGCCGCCACCGAAGCCGGGTTCGACCACGTCCTCGTCGTCACCGGAGCAGTGGACCTGAGCGCCGTGCTCCCCCCAGGCGTCGACATCGTGACGAACCCCTGTTGGGCCGACGGGCTGGCCACCTCGTTGCAGGCGGGCATCCGCCGAGCCCGGGAGCTCGGCTGCGACGCCGTGGTCGTCGGGCTCGGCGATCAACCCTTCGTCGGAGCCGCCGACTGGCGAGCCGTCGCAGCCACCGACACGACACCGCTGGCCGCAGCAGACCGCGGCGACCACCTGGCCACCCCGGTGCGCATCGCTGCGGAGTGCTGGTCGGAGCTCCCGACCGACGGCGACGTCGGTGCCCGCGTGCTGCTGGCCCGACGACCCGACCTCGTCACCGCGGTCTCCTGCACCGGCCGACCCGACGACATCGACACCGTCGCCGA
>CAYSCB010000131.1:0-8002 GCA_964429335.1 uncultured Aquihabitans sp. | reverse complement strand
GATGATCCACCCCTTCAGCGACGGCAACGGCCGCATGGCCCGATGCCTCCAGACGCTCGTGCTCGCACGGGAACAGATCCTCGCCCCGGAGTTCTCCAGCATCGAGGAGTACCTCGGCCGCAACACCACCGCCTACTCCGACGTGCTCGCCGCGGTGGGCCAAGGTGCATGGAACCCCGGCAACGACGCGCTGCAATGGGTCCGGTTCTGCCTCACCGCACATCACCGCCAGGCCCGGACGCTCCTCCGTCGCGTCGAGGAAACCGAGCAGCTCTGGACCGGCCTCGAGGACCTCGTCCGGGCGCGGGGTCTGCCGAGCCGGTCGATCGGGCCGCTCGCAGATGCAGCCCGCGGCCTCCGACTTGGCAACGCGACATATCGGCGACTCGTCGCGCAGAGCGACGGCGACGAGATCGCCGAGCTGACCGCGACACGAGACCTCAAGCGGCTCGTCGACGCCGACCTGCTGGCGGCGGTCGGTGAGCGCCGTGGACGGACCTACACGCCGAGCAGGGACCTCCGGATGCTGTGGGCGACGATCCGTGCGAGTCGACCCAAGCGGTCAGACACCGACCCGTTCGTCGACTCCGGGACCTCGTCGTCCTGAAAGAGTGGACCTGGGTAGCTCCGCCGAGCGTCGATGACGCCGGACACGCGACCGGCCAGGTACAACAGGGTGTTCTCAAGGATTCCCGGCTGAGCGATGACGTTTGGCAGGAACGCAGTGAAGGCCACACTCCCCTCGCTTGTCGGGTCCGGGCACCAGGCGCCCAGCAACGAGGTATCGGTCAGTTGCGCGAACTCCAGCAGGTTCAACTGGTTCGCGACATCGGCCGGTTCGCTGGACGAGATCGGCAGCTGAAGGGTCACCAGGGCACCCGAGCCGAGTTGAGGATGCGGTTGGACCGTCGACAAGCGTCAACTCGTGGACGACTCGCACAGCCTCTACACCGACGTCTGGCATGGCCACTCCCTTCCTTCGCAAGGAGTATCCCAGACCCTGAAGTCTCTGTTCGGCCCATCGAGGCAGCGGTTCCGGCCCGCACCGGTTGCTGCCCAGTCCGGCTTCGTCCACCGGATTCGTCTGCAGACCCGACGGGAGTTTGCCGCTGGGTGGTCGGGCAGCGGACCGCCCGGTTCCGTCCAGAGGGCGGCACGTCTCGCCTGGGCCTGAGCGCGATCAGCCGCTTGGCGTCGTGCACAGGAGCATCGTCTCGAGGAGACCTGGCACACCGCAGTGCTCCGATCCC
This sequence comes from uncultured Aquihabitans sp., assembly GCA_964429335.1. GTDB lineage: Bacteria > Actinomycetota > Acidimicrobiia > Acidimicrobiales > Microtrichaceae > Dermatobacter. The sequence continues at coordinate 6,752 of CAYSCB010000131.1, read as the reverse complement.
GCGTCGATGAGGCGTTGTCGTGCGACAGGAACACAACGAGGGTCATCCTGCTCCCGCGCCAGGCCACAGCGGAACCGGTGAGCAAGGCCCGGATCAGGTCGCTCCAGGTCGGCACTCTGATCTGGCCGTATCGGTGTATCAGCCCAAGGTCACGCTGCTCGATACCAAGCCGCCGACCTGGCAGCGGATCGTCGTCGACTGCTCGACTGCCCTCGACGGACTGCACGAGGTCATCCAGGCCGTGTTCGGCTGGTGGAACTGCCACCTGCACGAGTTCGAGATCGGCGGCGATCGCTACGGTGTGCCGGACCCGGACTGGGACTTCGCTTCCCCGACAGTCGACGAGCGGACCACCCGCCTCGACGCCGTGGCCAGCGAGGGAGCGTCGTTCCTCGACTTCGTCGGCGCCGACCTCGACCCGGCAGCGTTCGACCCGAGCGACTCCTCGCTCAATCTGGCGAACGTCCGCAACACGAAGCTTGGACGGGTGAACTTCGTCCGATGCACTCAGCTGGTAGCACGGTATCATGACACCATGACGAAGAACATGACCGTCCGACTCCCCGACGAGCTGGCAGCGGACACCGAGGCGCTCGCCCGGGTGGAGGGCAAGAGCGTGAACGAGACGATCAAGGACGCCCTGTCCGCCGCGATCGATCAGCGTCGCCGGGATCCGAAGTTCAAGCAGCGCGTGCGACAGATCATCGACGAGGACCGCGAGCTCCTCGAACGACTCGCGAAGTGAGCGTCGAGTACCTCGACCTCGCTGCTGATGGCTGTCACGTAGGGGTCCGTGTCAGGGATGTCGCTGCGGCAGAACCGTGACCGGACGCTGGTGTCGACGAGGACGGCGCTCAATCGAGGACGGTGCTCAATCGAGGACGCCCAGCTTGTGGTCTCGACTGCGCCGTTCTTCCTTGGAGTCGTAGTCCGGGTCCCAGTCATCGAACTGGCCACGAGAGTCGAGTATCCGTGCTCGAGCGCGGCCGGCGATGTACTCCTCCAGCGCGACGGTCATCGAGGTGTTGCGCCGGGCGGACCAGGTGCAGGTAGCCGACCTGGCCGAACACCCGGCCGAGGCGAGGCTGGCCGCCACGAGCGATCCGAACGACCCACCCCTCGTCCACCGGCACCCGCCTGGGAACCCGACAAGCTGCCGGTCTTCGCTGCGGTGTCAGCGGATCCGGGCAAGATCCGACGGTCGGGCGTCCTCGAGCTCCAGAGCGAGTTGCACCAACACGGCGTCGGTCCCGAAGTCCCCCGAGAGCATCGCCCCGACGGGCAGGTGCGACTGCTCGTCGAATCCCATGGGCAGGCTGATCGCCGGTGTACCGCCCGCGTTCGCGAGCGGCGTGTACGGCATCCACGACGCGATGCGATCGAGCAGCGGTTCGAAGTCGACGTTCGCTCCCAGGTGACCGAGCGCCGGTGGGACGGTGGACACGGTGGGGCTGAGCATCACGTCGTAGCTGCGCGCGGCCTCGGCCATCCGTGCCCGCACCCGCCGAAGTCGCCGCGACACGCCGACGATCCGGGACGGCTGGGCACGGAACGACGCTGCCATGCCCTGGGAGAACTTGGTGAGCTTGGAGCTGTCGTAGTGCGATCCGTGCACGACCGGTGCCGTGGTCGTGGCCATGAAGACCAGGAACCGGTAGTAGAAGATGAAGTCGTCGCGGAACTGCTCCGGCGCGACCGGAGGCGTCGCCTCCTCGACGTGATGGCCGAGCTCGGCGAGCAGGTCGGCGGTGCTCCGCAGGGTCGCGCTGGTCGGCGCATCGATGCTCACCACTCCCGGGATCTCGCCGAGCACGCCGACCCGGAGACGACGCGATGGCGGCCCGGTGACCTCCCCCATCGGCGGCATGGACCGGGGACGGAAGACCCGCTCCATCTCGGCGTAGAAGCGGGCGGTGTCCCGCACGGTCCGGGTCACGACGCCGTCGACCGACACCGACAACGGCAGGTTCCGCTCGTCCGCGTGCCGTCGCAGGCGACCGAGGCTCGGCTTGAGCCCGACCAGCCCGCCGCACGCGGCCGGGATCCGGGTCGATCCACCGCCGTCGACCGCGTGTGCGATGGGCACCACCCCGGCGGCGACCAGCGCTGCGGCACCGCCGGAGGAACCGCCGATCGTGTGGGCGGGGTTCCACGGGTTGCGGGTCGGTTCCCGATCGGGGAACTCGGTGGAGGGCACGAACCCCCACTCCGGCATGGTCGACGTCCCCATCAGCGACATCCCCATCGCCTCCATGTCGCTGGCGACGCCGCGGGTGCGGGACTGGGGCGGGGAGTCGGCGAGGGCGGCAGCGCCCCAGGTGCATGGGAGTCCGGCGACCGGGACCATGTCCTTGATGAAGGTCGGGATGCCGACGAGCGAACCACGTCGGGTGCGCCGTTCAGTAGGTACTGCCGACGCCGGGCCGTAGCGCTCGAACATGACCGCACCGAGTTGCGGGTCGACGGTCGTCGCCCGGTCGATCGCCGAGGCGAGCACCTCCCGGATCGACACCTCGCCCGAATCGAGGGCGTCGATGGTCGCCACCGCGTCCAGCCGGGCGAGCTCGTCGTCGAAGGCGTGCACCGCTGGTCGCCGCTCGGTGCCGCCCGACGATCCGGGGTCCGAATCGGCCCGGCCGTCATCGAGCGTTGCGTCCACAACGCGGACACTAGGCGCGTCACTCCAACGAAGAACCAGGAAGGACCAGGGAGTCCAAGACGTGATCCGACTCGACCCCGAGGCGTCCTGCTACGCGACTGCCGCTGCGAAGGCCGCGTACAGGTCCCCTGGAAGTGGGACGTCGAGCTCCCAGGTGATCGCCATGGGCCGCTCGCCGACGTGGCCGCGGTAGGTCGCTGGGCCGAGGAACCAGAAGGCTCGATCGTCGGTCCGTTCGCGGGCGAAGAGCAGGATCGTCCGTCCGTCGCGCTCGTGGTTCCGGTATCGGAGCCCCGTGGCGCTGTCCTCACGAGTGGTCGACTGGGACTCCCAGTGGATGAGCGATCGGCTGATCGCGTAGTCCCGGTACCGGGTCGTCGGTGAGAAGCCGCCGCTGCTCTTGTCGAGTGTGAACGCGAAGATCTCCGCGTTGGCGGGCTTGGCCTCGTACACGCCGCTCTGCCACGCGGCGATCCTGGCCCGATCGGTGCCGAGGCCCATGGCGGCGAGGATCTCGATGCGGCTGTAGCGAGCGTGGATCTGCAGCGGCGCGTCGGGATGCGTGCGGAGCGGTCGGTGGACGTGGTCGATCCGGCCCTCGAGCACCCCGAGCGTCTCGGCCAGCTCGGCGAGCACCTGCGGATGCGACCAGACGAGGTCGACCCCGTCACTGAGCGACGAGTCCTTGGTGAGCGCCTGGTCGGCGAGCGCCGCGACGAGCATCTGCACAAGACGGCGCTCCCGCTCGGGTGCTGCTGCGAGGTCGGGCGTCGGGCCAGACAGGAGGCGACGGTAGGCCGTGATCCGTTCTGCGTCGTCGACGTGCAGGAGACGACCGATCGCGCGTCGCAGCAGACGCTCCTGCGGACCCTCCGCAAGCGTCCCGCCCCCGGCCGCGTCGATGAGGTCCGACCAGCTTTTCGAACCGGCGTACACATCGCTGAGCTCCAGACCCGTCTCGTCGAGGTAGCCGGCGAGACCGATGTCAGGTCGTTCCCGACGCAGGGATCTGAGCTCGTCCACCTTCGCCGGCCACCGCGACGGGATGGCCTCGCGCAGGCTCCTGAGCACGACCTCCGACGCCTTCCGGTCGAGCTGCATGTTGCAGCCGGACGGGAGGAACGGGAACTGCATCTGCACCGCCCGCTCGACATCACGGCGGGTACCGCCGAGCAGCGCCCGGTAGCGACGGTCGAAGCGGAACTCTCTGCGGTGCGTGCCGACGAAGTCGAGCACGGTGCAGTGCGGCTTGTCCGCAGCTCGGCGCAGACCCCGGCCGAGCTGCTGGAGGAACAGCACCGGGCTCTCGGTCGGCCGGAGCATCAGCACCGTGTCGACGTTCGGGAGATCGACACCCTCGTTGAACAGGTCGACGGAGAACACGACCTTCACGTCGCCCGCCGCCAGGTCGCGCAGCGCCTTCGCTCGTTCCTCACGGGAACTCTCGCCCGAGATCGCTACGGCGTGGATGCCGTGGTGGCGGAAGTGACGTGCCATGAAGGAGGCGTGTTCGACGCTGACGCAGAACCCGAGGCAACGCATCGAGGCGACGTCGACGTGCTCGTCCACCTGCTTCACCACGAGGCGGGCCCACGCGTCTGAGCTGGTATAGCGGTTCGTGAGCGCCTCGGTCTCGTATCCACGTCCGCGTCGCCATGGGATGTCGGTGAGGTCGACGCCGTCGTGGATCCCGAAGTACAGGAACGGCGCGAGGTACTGCTGGTCGATCGCGTCCCAAAGACGCAGCTCGGCGGCGATGCGATCGTCGAACCAGTGAAGGACCGGCATGCCGTCGCTGCGCTCCGGCGTCGCGGTGAGACCGAGCAGCTCGACGGGTCGGACGTGTTCGAGCAGCCGCTGGTACGAACGTGCCGCAGCGTGGTGGAACTCGTCGACGATCACGACGTCGAAGTGGTACGGCTGCAGGTTCGCCAGGCCGTTGGCGTCGAGGCTCTGCACCGACGCGAAGACGTGATCGAACTGCGTGGGGCGAACACCGCCGACCCACTTCTCACCGAACGACGCGTCGCGCAGCGTGTGACGGAACGTCGCGAGGCTCTGGTCGAGGATCTCCTCCCGATGGGCGACGAACAGCAGCCTCGACCGGTCGAGTTGTTGCCGCAATCGGGCGTAGTCGAGCGCGGCCATCACGGTCTTGCCGGTCCCGGTCGCCGAGACGAGCAGGTTGCGGTGGTGCCCACGCTGGCGCGAGACCTCGATGAGCTCGAGTAGCCGGGCCTGGAACGGAAGCGGGCGGACCTCGATCGGGCTCAGGACCACATGGGGCCCGGAGTCGGTCCGTCCGGCGCGCTGCTGCTCGACGACGAACTGCTCGGCGTCGTAGGGAACGAAGTCGCCATTGGACCAGTAGCTGTCGAACACTGCGGCGAACTTGGCGAGCACGTCGGGGTTCCGAGCGGACGACGCCCGCACGTTCCACTCCACCCCGGTGACCTGCGCCGAATGCGTCAGGTTCGACGAACCGACATACGCGGTCGAGAAGCCGGACCCTCGGTGGAACACCCAGGCCTTGGCGTGCAGCCGGGTCGTGCCGAGGTCATACGACACCCGGATCTCCGCGCCGAGGTCGACGAGACGATCGAGGGCCGCCTGCTCGGTCGAGCCGGTGTAGGTCGTGGTCAGCACCCGCAACGGCCGTCCGCGCTCGCAGTGGTGTCGGAGGGCATCGACCAGCGGAGCGATGCCGCTGCGACGGATGAACGCCATCACCACGTCGATCCGATCCGCGGACTCGATCTCCGATCGCAGCTGGCTCCACAGGTTCGGCTCGCCGGGCGCATTGGTCAACAGCGTGGTGTCGAGCAGCGGGATCAGTGGCTGGGTGATCGACTCGGGGCTGCCGTCGGGGCGGCGACCGAGGATCGCGTGCAGCACCGTCGCCGGATCGGCCGGTACATCCGACGGATCCACCGCGACCATCTCCCCGAGCCGGTCGAGCAGCGCCCGCGCGACCTCGATGCCGACACGCGACCGATCTGCCTCACCGACATCGAGGAGCGCCCGCTCGATCTGACGACTCAGATGCCAGGCGATCCGATCCGGTGCCTCCGCAGCGTGGAGTGCACGCACCTCTGGTTGAGAACCAGCCAACGCCTGAAGCCGCGTCTTCAGCCCCTCGGTGACGAGCACCTCGTACAACCCCGCCCTCAGCTCCTCCACCCGCTCCAAGCTACGGGCACCGGTCCATAGATGCGGCGACTCGTCCCACGCACTCACATCGATGGGGGGCGGCCCCTCTCAAGTCGCCCATCGTGCCTCACGTCTCACCTCTCAGATACGACGAGGACCGTCACGGCCCGGCGGTGAACGTCGGTTCCAAGTCGGGCTCCAGCGCCTCGAGCACGTCCAGTGCCACACAGCGTTTCGAGCGATCCGGGATCCCCTGCACCAAGGTCACGATGAGGGCGGATTCGAGACGACGGATCAGGTTCAACGCTCCCTGCAACGTGACGCCGAGGTCGCCGGCGACTCGTGAGGTGGCGAGGACAGGGTCCTGGAAGATCGTGTCGAACCGGTGGTGGACGAGAGCGATCCGAACCAAGGGGGGAATCGAGTCCGCCAAGAGGATCCAGTGGCTTGGTTCCCTGGAGCCGACGGGTGTTGCACCTTCCGACGGCGGCCCGACGGGCAGCCTCTCCGCCGGCATCGTCATGTCGCTCACGAGGGCGTCCTCGCCCGGGTTTGTCACCCGAGTCGCGCAGAGGGGAACACCTACACGGTCTGTCTGCCCGCGCCGGGGCGCGGGCAGTGAGTGGGTTGTCGGTTGACTTGCCGATGGGTGGGTTGGTCCCGGTGGGGTCCCGCGCTCATCAGGCGGGTGCGGGTTCTCGTCCTGGTGGTGGGGTCGGGCGTCGCCGGTGTTCGGTGCGGAGTTCGAGTCCGTCGGCGGTGGTGATGGTGAAGATCCCGTCGCCGTCTCTCGTGCGGCCTGCACTGCCCAGTTCGTCTGGCCCGGTGAGCCTCATCGACCATCCGGTTCTGTGGATGATGCCGTGGTGATGCCGACACAACAACGCGAGGTTGTCGATGACGGTCTCACCGTCATCGGCGTCGTATTCGACGACGTGGTGTG
>CAYSCB010000130.1:0-8023 GCA_964429335.1 uncultured Aquihabitans sp. | reverse complement strand
GGCGATCGGGTACTCGTTCATGTAGCCGTAGCCACCGTGCAGCTGCACGCACGTGTCGGCGGTGCGCTTCTGCAGTTCGGTGGTCCACCACTTGGCCATCGCTGCTTCCTCGGCGGTCAGCTCACCGGCGTTGAGCGCGTCGACGCAACGATCGACGAACGCCTCGGCGATCGTGATCTCCGTCGCCATCTCGGCGATGCGGAACCTGCTGTTCTGGAAGGTGCCGATCGGCTGGCCGAACGCTGTGCGCTCACGCGCGTACTCCGTCGTCCAGTCGAGCATCGCCCGGCAGTGCGCGACCGCCGCGACCGCGATCGACAGGCGCTCCTGGGGAAGGTTCTTCACGAGCAGCAGGAAGCCCTCCCCCTCTCCCGCCAGGCGGTTCGCGACCGGGACGCGCACGTCGGTGAAGAACAGCTCGGCGGTGTCCTGGGCGTGCATGCCGACCTTGTCGAGGTTGCGGCCACGCTCGAAGCCGTCCATGTCGCGCTCGACGATGACGATCGACATCCCCTTGTGCTTCTGGGTCGGGTCGGTCTTGCAGGCGACGATCACCAGGTCCGCGTTGATGCCGTTGGTGATGAAGGTCTTGGAGCCGTTGAGCACGTAGGTGTCGCCGTCGCGGATCGCCGTGGTCGTCATCGACGCGAGGTCCGAGCCGATCCCGGGCTCGGTCATCGCGACGGCCGTGATGAGCTCGCCAGAGGCGATCCCCGGCAGCCAGCGCTCCTTCTGCTCGTCGTTGCAGTACTCGGTGAAGTAGGGCAGGCAGACGTCGTTGTGCAGCGTCATGCCGAGGCCGTGCGGGACGAGATCCGCGCGGGCGAGCTCCTCGACGATCACCTGGCTGTATCGGAAGTCGCGGACGCCGGCACCGCCGTAGCGCTCGGGGACCGCCATCGCGAGGAACCCGGCCGCACCCGCCTTGGCGAACACCGAGCGGTCGACGATCTCGGCGTCGGTCCACTGCTCGCGGTACGGCACCATCTCGCGGTCGAGGAACGTCCGGAACGCGTCGCGGAACATGGCGTGCTCGTCGGTGAAGTTGCTGCGCTGCACGTGGAGATCTTCCCACTCGCGGTCGCTGCCTGCAGCGAGCCGGCCCGTCGACCTCCGGCACGTGCGACGCGGACCGATGTCAGTCGAAAAGGGAGGGATCTGCGGTGCCGGGGATCGCCGACGGCGGCGGCACCATCCCGAGGTGCTGCCACGCCGCTGCTGTGGCGACGCGTCCCCGAGGCGTGCGGATCAGCAGGCCCTGCTGGATCAGGTACGGCTCGTAGACGTCCTCGACGGTCTCGGGCGGCTCCGACACAGCGATCGCGAGCGTCGAGAGGCCCACCGGACCGCCGCCGAACCGGCTGCACAACGCTGTCAGGATCGACCGGTCGACCTTGTCGAGGCCGAGCGCGTCGATGCCGAACATCTCGAGACCCCGCCGGGCGGTCACGGCGTCGATCCGTCCGTCACCCTCCACCTCGGCCACGTCTCGCACCCGACGCAGCAGGCGGTTCGCGATGCGGGGAGTCCCCCTCGATCGCCCGGCGATCTCCTCGGCACCGGGGTCGTCGATGTCGGCTCCGAGGATCGCCGCCGCGCGCACGACGATGGCCTGCAGGTCCTCGGGCTCGTAGTAGTCGAGGCGGGCCACGAGGCCGAAGCGGTCACGCAGCGGGCCGGTGATCAGCCCGGTTCGGGTGGTCGCTCCGACGAGGCAGGAGCGCGGGAGGTCGAGTCGGATCGAACGGGCGGCGGGACCCTTGCCGATGACGATGTCGAGCTGGAAGTCCTCCATGGCCGGATAGAGGACCTCCTCGATCGAGCGTGACAGGCGGTGGATCTCGTCGATGAACAGCACGTCACCGTCACCGAGCTTCGTGAGGATCGCGGCGAGGTCGCCGGGACGTTCGAGCGCCGGTCCCGAGGTGACCTGCAGGGTCACGTCCATCTCGGTCGCGACGATCCCTGCGAGCGAGGTCTTGCCGAGCCCCGGCGGTCCGGCGAACAGGAAGTGGTCAGCCGCCTGGCCGCGTCGTCGGGCGGCTTCGAGTATCACCGACAACCGGCGCTTGAGCTCGGTCTGACCGACGAACTCGGCCAGGGTGCGGGGTCGGAGCGTGGCGACCGGGTCGCCGGCGAGACCGGCATCTGCGGCGTCGGAGTCCTCAGCGGTCGCCGCCGTACCGGACCGAGCACCCGACGACACGGGTGCGTCGTCGTCGCCGTCCTGGGGGAACGGGTCGAGCAGCTCGTCCCGTGCCATCACGCAGCCGCCAGACGCTGCAGGGCCTCACGCAGCAGTACGGCGCTGTCGCCGTCGTCAGGCAGGTCGACGAGGACCCGGGCGATCGCGTCCGCGCCGTAGCCGAGCTCGGTGAGCGCCTCGCGCACATCGGCCCGGGTTCCCCCCGGGGAGCCTCCCGACACCGCCGCCGCGGCGGTGACCGGGTCGATCTCGCCCGCCTCCAGCCTCGACTTCAGCTCGACGAGCAGCCGGGCCGCGGTCTTGCGCCCGACGCCGGGCACGAGGCAGAGCGCTGCCACGTCGTCGGTGGCGAGGATCCGGCGGAGCTCGTCCGGTGAGTGCACCGACAGGATCGCGAGCGCCAACGTCGGTCCGACGCCGTGGGTCCCGATCAGCACCTCGAACACGCGGCGGTCGTCGATCGTCGTGAACCCGTACAGTGTCTGCGCGTCCTCGCGCACCTGGTGGTGGATGTACAGGAAGGTCCCACCGTCGGCGTCCACGGCGCCTGCCGCTGTCGTCGGCGTGACCTGGACCCGGTAGCCGACGCCGGCCACCTCGACGAGCAGCTCCGTCGCGGCACGGTCGAGCAGGCGACCACGCAGCGAGCCGATCATCTGGAAGCTCCGAGCATCGCCGTCCCACGCATGGCGACGTGGGTGAGTGCGACCGCGGCGGCATCCGCGGCGTCGGGTGGGTTCGGGGCGATCGGGAGGTCGAGCAGCATCTGCACCATCGTCTGCACCTGTTGCTTGTCGGCGTCGGCGTGGCCCGCAACGGCGTCCTTCACCTGGTTGGGCGAGTACTCGACGACCTCGCAACCCCTCGACGCCGCCTCGGCCATCAACACCCCGGACGCCTGACCGACCCCCATCGCGGTTGCGACGTTGACCTGGAACAGCACCCGCTCCACCGCGACGGCGACCGGCGGGAACTCGTCGAGCAGGGCCCGGAAGTCGTTCCGGAGCTCGGCGAGCCGGTTCGGCACCGCGGCTGCGACATCGGTCCGCAGCACCCCCATCGCCACGGCGCGGGAGGCGCGTCCGTCCACGTGCAGGACGCAGTAGCCACAACGCGACAGGCCGGGGTCAACCCCGATGACGAACACCGGTTCGACCGTAGCCGGTGCGTGGCGGACTCCGGTGGACCGCTACAGATCCGCCGGTTCCGGCCGATACCAGCAGGGATGTCGATTCCTGAGACCGTCCCATCCGGCGCGCCCTCGGCGTGGGCGCCGCCGGCTCCAGCACCGCCGGCTCCAGCGCCGCCGGCTCCAGCACCGTCGGGACCGGAAGCGTCGGGGCCGGAGCACGCTGACGCCGTCGTCCTCCTCGGACACGTCGGACACCGCTTCGGATCGAACGACGCCCTCCTCGACCTGTCGTTCCACGTCCCTGCCGGGCGGATCACCGTGCTGCTCGGCCCGAACGGCGCGGGCAAGACGACCGCGATCCGGGTGATCACCGGAGCCATCGCACCGATGTGGGGACATGTCCGGACCTTCGGGCTCGACCCGGACGACGACGGCCACCTCGTCCGACCCCGGTGCGGCGTGGTGTCGGCGAAGCCGGCGCTGTACGACCGGCTCAGCGGACGCGACAACCTGCGCTACGCGGCGCAGCTGTACGGCATGGACGACGGCACCGAGACACGCATCGACACGGTCGCGGCACGCTTCGGGATCGCCGACGCACTCGACCAACTCGTCGGCGGCTACTCGACCGGGATGAAGACCCGCCTCGCGCTGGCGCGCTCGGTCCTGCACGATCCGGAGCTCCTGCTGTTCGACGAACCGACCTCGGGGCTCGACCCCGAGTCCAGCTACGCAGTGCTCGACCTGATCAGGGAGATGAGCGCCGACGGCCACACGGTGGTGATGTGCACGCACCTGCTCGCCGAGGCGGAAGGGCTCGCCGACCACGTCGTCGTGATGGAGGCGGGCCGGGACCTCATCTCCGGTTCGCCCGGCGAGCTGACCCGGCGCTTCTGGCCGAACCCCGTCCTGACGCTCGACGCGGAGGACCCCCGGCTGTTGGACCGGGCGGCGTCGTTCCCCGGCGTCGCCGGCTACCGACGGGACCCGTCCGGGTCGCGCCTCGAGATCGACGACGTGCGTCGGGTCCCGGACATCATCGCGTCGCTCGTCGCCGACGGGGTCAGGTTGACCCGGGTCGAACCGCACGTGCCGACGCTCGAGGACCTGTACTTCACGATCCGTCGACAGGCCGATGCCAGAACTGCAGCACCGGTCGCGAACACCGTCGCCGGGACGCCGACAGCCGACCGGGGCCTGCATCCGATCCGCACCGGACACGGCGACCCTGAACCCCTGGGTCGACCGACACGACAGGACGTGGGAGCGACACGATGAGCACCGTCGAGTTCAGCGAGCTGCGACCGGATCGCGGCCGAGCGCACAGGACCGCGAGACACTCACGACGCACCAGGGCCGCCCGCGACTTCGACCGCCGCCGCATGTGGATCGTCGCCCGGACCGACCTCCGCCAGCTCGTCCAGTCGAAGGACTACTGGATCCCGATGGTCGCGCTCGGGTCGTTGTTCTTCCTCGTCATCCCGACCGTGCTGCTGCTCACGATCACCCGGATCGGTGACATCGACGTCGTCCAGCAGGCGTCCCAGGCCCTGAAGATCCTCCCGGCACAGGCGCAGGCGCAGATCCAGGGGTCATCCCCGCAGGGCCGCACAGCGTTCGCTCTCGCGGTGTACCTGTTCGCACCCGTCGCCGTCGTCGTGCCGTTGACGATCTCGACCGCGGTCGGCGCTGCGACGCTGGTCGGCGAACGCGAGCGTGGCACCGGCGAGTTCCTCGCGCACTCCCCCGCGTCGGTCCGCGAGATCTACCTGGGCAAGCTGTTCGCGAGCTTCGTGCCCGGGTATGTGACGACGCTCGTCGGCTTCGGCGCCTACTCGATGGTCGTGAACCTCGTCGTCGGCCCGGAGGTCGGCGGCTGGTTCTTCCCGACGGGGTCCTGGTGGGTGATGATGCTGTGGATCATCCCGCCGTTCCTGTTGCTGACGCTGTCGCTCGTGCTGCGGCTGTCGGCCCGGGTGCGCTCGACCGCGGCGGCACAGCAGGCATCAGGGCTGATCACGCTGCCGATGATCGGGATCGCGTACAGCCAGTCGACGGGCACGCTCCTCGGCGGGTCCGCGACGACGGGCTGGCTCCTCGGGGCTGTGGCGTGGATGGCCGCGCTGTTCAGCCTGCATCGGGGGGTGCGCTCGGTCACCCGGGCCCGCCTCCTCGGCGTCACCCAGTAGCCCCACCGGAACATAGGGGTCGCTTTCGACACATCCTGTCGGTTCCGACCCCCAGAATGGGAGTTGTTGGCGCGGTCAGGGGGTCAGCGACGACAGGACGTCGACGACGAGGCCCGCCTCGAGGTAGCCGGTCGCCGAGTTGATCGAACGGTGCACGTAGCGAACGACGCCGTCGGCACCGATCACGAACGTGGAGCGACGGTAGAGGTCGAGCAGTCCCAGCACGCCGTAGGCCCGACCGACCGCGAGGTCCTCGTCGGACAGGAGTGGGAACGCGAACCCGCCCTGCGACGCGGCGAAGGCCCGGTGCGACGCCGGTGACTGCGGAGAGATCGCGACCACCGTCGCATCGAGGTGCTCGAACTCCGACACCGCACGCGTGTAGTCGTTGAGCTGCGCGGTGCACACCGGCGAGTCGTCGGCCGGGTAGAACGCCACGACGACCGGTCGGCCGTGCAGAGCGCTCAGGTGCACATCGATCGGCGAACCGCTCCGACCGTCGATCCCCGGCAACACGAAGTCGGGCGCGACGTCACCGACGTGGAGCACCGGCCGCGCCGCGCCGCCAGCATCGCCGCCAGCATCACCCGAACCGGGTCCGGGACCGACAGCATCCGCGGCAGCCAGGGGAACCTCGCTCAGGCCTCGATCGCGGCGAGCACGTCATCGGAGATGTCCATGTTCGCGTAGACGTGCTGCACGTCGTCGTGGTCGTCCAGCGCGTCAACCAGCCGAAGCACCGCCTTCGCTGCCTCGACCGAGTCGAGTTGGACCGTCGAAGTGGGCAACATCGTCAGATCCGAGGACTCCACGGTGATGCCGGCCTCCTCGATCGCTGTGCGCACCGCCGCGGTGAGCTGTGCCTCGCAGATCACCTGCCAGAACCCGTCGTCGCCCGAGACGTCATCGGCACCGGCGTCGATCGCCGCCATCATCAGCGTCTCCTCGTCCACCGAGGACGGCACCAGGACGACGCCCTTGCGCTCGAACTGCCACGCGACCGCACCCGGCTCAGCGATCGATCCGCCCTGCTTGGAGAAGATCGACCGGACCTCCGGTCCGGTCCGGTTGCGGTTGTCGGTCAGACCCTCGATGTACACCGCGACACCGTGCGGTGCGTAGCCCTCGTAGGTGACCTCCTCGTAGGTGACGCCCTCGAGCTCACCGGTCCCCCGCTTGATCGCCCGCTCGATCGTGTCGAGCGGGACCGAGGCGTCACGGGCCTTCTGGAACATCGTCCGCAACGTCGGGTTCATGTCGGGATCGCCGCCGCCGTTCCGGGCCGCCACCTCGACCTGACGGATCAACTTCGCGAAGAGCTTGCCCCGCTTCGCGTCAGCAGCTCCCTTCTTGTGCTTGATCGTCGCCCACTTGGAATGCCCGGACATGCCGCTCCTGTTCTCGTCCTCCGAGCCGAGGTCGTCGGCCGGGAGGCGTGTCTGGCCCGTGTCGGAGACGCCGTGCGGCCGCCCTCAACGAAGGAAGAGCTCGTGCAGGCGGCTGTCGCCGGCGAGCTCCGGATGGAAGATCGCGACCATGATCGCGCCGTCGCGCACCAGCGCGGGAGTTCCGTCGATCGTCGCCATGACCTCCACTCCGGGTCCGCAGCGCTCCACGACCGGCGCTCGTATGCACACCGCGTGGAAGGGGCGGGCCCCGAGTCCGGCGGCGACCAGCGCCGGCACGTCGATGTCGACCTCGAAGCTGTCCACCTGGCGACCGAACCCGTTGCGGCGCACCGCGATGTCGATCGCCGCGAGGCACCGCTGGTCCTCGCGTCCGTCGATGATCTCCGATCCCAGCAGGATCGCTCCGGCACAGGTCCCAAGCGCCGCCCGGCCGGAGCTGCAGAACCCGCGAAGAGGTTCGAGCATGCCGGAGCGTTCAGCGAGCATCGACATCGTCGTCGACTCGCCGCCCGGAACCACGAGGCGGTCGACGTCGTCGAGCTGTTCGGCCCGACGCACCTCGACCACGTCGCAGCCGAGGGATTCGAGCACCCGGGCGTGGAGCGCGAACGCCCCCTGGAGGGCGAGGACCCCGACGGTCACCAACCGCGATCGGCGAGACGGACGTCGATCTCGTCCATGCCGATCCCGGTCATCGGGGCGCCGAGACCACGACTCACCTTGGCGAGGATGTCAGCGTCGCGGAAGTGCGTCGTCGCCTCCACGATCGCTTTCGCACGTGGTGCGGGATCGTCGGACTTGAAGATCCCGGAGCCGACGAACACGGCCTGGGCGCCGAGTTGCATCGCAAGCGCCGCGTCCGCGGGAGTTGCGATCCCTCCGGCGCAGAACAGCGGCACCGGCAGCTCACCGGTGGTGGCGCTCTCCTGCACCAACGGCAGCGGTGCCTCCAGGCGCTTGGCCCACTCGAACTGCTCGGCTGCGTCGGCCTGGGTCAGCTTGCGGATGTCACCGAGGATCGATCGCAGGTGGCGCACCGCCTCGACGATGTTGCCGGTGCCGGCCTCGCCCTTGGAGCGGATCATGC
>CAYSCB010000129.1:0-8064 GCA_964429335.1 uncultured Aquihabitans sp. | reverse complement strand
GGAGCGTGTCGCTGCCGATCTCGGCGCCGCCGAGCAGCACGAAGCGCACCTGGTTGCCGAACACCGGGGTGTAGCCGATCATGTTCGTCCCCACCGTCACCGCCCAGAGGGCCAGCTGGTCCCACGGCAGGAGGTAGCCGGTGAAGGACAGGAGCAGGGTCAGGGTCAGCAGCACCACGCCGATGACCCAGTTGAACTCCCGTGGCGCCTTGTACGCGCCGTGGTAGAAGACGCGGGCCATGTGCAGGAACACCGACAGCACCATGAGGTGCGCTCCCCAGCGGTGCATGTTCCGCACGAGCAGGCCGAAGGTGACCGACGTCTGCAGCGCGTAGATGTCGTCCCACGCCTGCGCCGCGGTCGGGCGGTAGAAGAACATCAGGAAGATGCCCGTCACGGTGAGCAGGATGAACAGGAAGAAGCTCAACCCGCCGAGGCAGAGGGTGTAGCTGACCTTGATCGCGTGCCGCTTCACCTTCACCGGGTGGAGGTGGTAGAGGACGCTGTTCATGATCACGTACGAACGGTTCCGTGGGCTGTCGGAATAGCCCTTCCGGAAGATCGAACCCGGCCGGAAGATGGAGTTCCAGGCCTGGGACCCCTGGACGGCGTCGGTCAGCTCGGACATCTTCTCGGACAGCTTGGGCCTGCCGGAGCCCTGCATCGTCTTGGCCACGGGCTACTCCCTAGTCCGCTCGGCGGCGTTGCGTCGAATCTCGATGGTCATCTGGCGTCGTCCGGTCAGCCGAGCCGCATCCCGTAGCCGTAGCCGTGGGCGTTGGTCCGCTGGTGGAGGTCTCCCGCCGGGTCGGGATCACCGATCTTGCCGAGGATGATCACACCGGTCGGGCAGCGATCGACGCACAGAGCGCAGCGCGTGCACACGTCGTCGTCGATCACGAACATGGCGTGGTCGGAGGGGTCCACGCCCGGCTGGTCGGTGTTGACCGCCTCGTCGACGGAGCTCGTCTGCACCAGGTGGATGCACTTCCACGGGCAGATGTCGACGCATCCCTCGCAGAGGATGCACTCCGACTGGTCGATGTGGATGAACTGCTTCGGCTTGACGGCCTTGGCCAGGTAGTCCGCGTCGACCTCCTGCAGCACGTAGTCGTCAGCGAACTCCGGCAGTGGCGGATTGGCATCGGTGGCACCCATGGGGTCCTCCTCACGCTCGCTTCATCAACGGTCGGCCGTACGTGGACACGGGTTCGATCGCCGCTGTGGCCTCAGCACGCTTGCCACGGTTCTGCCACCACGCCCAGATGTACATCTGGGTACCGAGGAACACGACGTAGATCAACACCGCTACGACGTCGCGGACGGCCTGGGCCGACACCGAGATCGGGAACCAGTGCGTCGTCAGGGTCCATCCAGTCTTCGGGAACACCATGATCCCGTTCGGGCCGAGCCACATGCGGTCAGGCCGCCAGTTGAGCTCGGAGTCCGCCCACGTCAGCCAGTGGTGCGGAACCACGCCGTAGGCCCAGAACATGATGAAGAACACGTAGACACCGGCGAGCATCGCCTGCCCCCACGTGAGCGACGTCCCGACCGGTCGGCGCTTGGCGTACGGGAAGATCGGCACGACCAAGAGCGCCAGCACCAGCAGTGACGTGAAGAACGCGACCACGGACTCCTCCGGCTCGTGAGGGTGTTCACCAGACTACGTCGACCGCCCACGAACCCGTGGACAGCGGCGCCGTGTCTACCACGGCGACGCGTCGACAGGCACATCCGCCGCGCCGACGGCCGCTCCGACGATCGAGCGGACTGCCGAGCGAGCGAACGGATCCGCGCTCCGTCTTGGTCGCCGTGGTCCGGTCATGCCTAGAGTGGGCCGCAACGTCGGACCGCCAGAGGCGCGGCTGGACGCAGAGCACCGGACGCGGTGGAGGCAGCGTTGACCGAGATCCCCGAGCACCTTCTGGCACGCAGCAAGGCCCGCCGCTCCGCCATGGGCGGGGGCGGCGACGCCGCTCCCGCTGCATCGGCACCGGCGAAGGCCGACGACGACGCGCCGGCCGCACCGGCGCCGACGGCGGCGGTCGCGACGCCCGTTGCAGCGACCACGCCCCCCGCGGCGGTCGTCGAACCCACACCACCGTGGGTGGAAGCGGCGCAGTCCCGCAAGAAGATCCCGTTCTGGGCGGTCCCCGTCCTCGCACTTCTGCCTCTCTGGGCGGTCGTCTACGCCCTGACGCTCGACCCGCCGACGCAAGCCGAGAGCCCTCTCACCGTCGGTGCGACCGTGTACAGCACCAACTGCGCCACCTGTCACGGTGCAACCGGTGGCGGCAGCGGCAACATCCCGGCGCTGGCCGGAGCCGACGGCGTCCTGAAGTCGTTCGAGAAGCCGGCGGACCAGGTCGCCTGGGTCGCGATCGGTTCGGCGGGCTGGCTGCAGGCCGGCCAGAAGACGCTCCCCGGCGGACGTGCCGTCGCCGGTGGCATGCCGGCGTGGGACTCGTCGCTGCAGCCGGCTGACGTCATGTCGGTCGTCCTCCACGAGCGCTCGACGCTCAACAGCGAGAAGTTCGACGCGACCAAGTGGGAGGACGGCTTCGAGGACACCCTCAAGAAGTACGTCCCGGACCAGGCAGCCGCCTACAAGGCCGTCCTCGACAGCTGGAAGGCCACGCCTCCGGCGTGAGTCGTCCTCAGCTGAGCGCGCGGTCCAGGGCCACGCTCCTCGCAGCGGTCACGCTGCTGCTCGTCGTCATCGGCATCGTGCTGGTCGTCACCGGCGGTGACGACCGACCCACCGGTCCGTCGACCACGACGACCGCCGCCGGCACCGCGGTGAAGCCGACGCTCGATGTGGGCGACTCGTCGAAGGACGCCGTGGCCCGACTCGCCGGACTGTCGATCCCCGCCGGTGCCGCCGACTTCCTGTCGGCGTCGACCGAGGATCGCACCCAGCTCGACGTGACGTTCACGCTGCCGACCGATCAGGAGGAGGCGTTCGTGACCGGCTCCGGGCTGCCCGATCTCGTTCCGGGAGACCGTGTCATCACCCACTCGTCACCGCTGTGGAAGGTCAACCCCGAGGGCCGGGTGTCGGGGGCGTCGGACGTGCACTGGACGATCGTCCGCTCGGTCGAGACCGTGGCCGAGGGCGACCGGATCCGTGTCCGGATCGTGCTCAGCCCGCGCGGTTGACCCACAGCGACGTCGCCACCGAACTTGGGGGGAACCGACCTCCCACTGGTCGGAATCCCCCGAGTTCGGAGGTCAGGAGCGTGTCGGACGCATCAGACGTGAGGTGACCCCGTCGATCGCCGACGGGGGCCGGTTGCCGGACTCCACGGCGTCGAGCAGCGCCTCCAGCTCATCCTCCACGCCGTCGGTCCAGGACCGGCGTGACCACATGATGCCGGCCCCGGCCATCGCGGAGAGCGCTGCACCGCCGATCGCGAGCGGCAACGGGTGGCCGAAGGCGACGACCCAGTCCAGCGACAGGAGCGAACCAGCCGCCGTCGTCGCGGTCCCCCCGGCGAGGACCGCTCGTCGGCTTCGGGAGGCGTCGACCACCAGCCCCACCACACATCGCCGCTCGTCGAGCGGGCTCACGACGACACGGACGCGACGGACATGTGCGAGGCGTTCGTGGCCCTGGACCGCATGCAAGGCACGCTGCGCACCGGCGACCGGGTCGTTGCGACGGGCGTAGTCGACCCAGCCCGGCGTCTGACCCGCCGACGGCTGTGCGCGGGAGCGGCGCAGGACGCGTCCACGGCACATCCACGCGTCGATCCGATCCGTGAGCTCCGCTGGGGTCCCCTCGACGACCCTCACCGCGACGAAGCGGTCGGGTCCGACCAGGGCGTCGATGCGAGGTCGGCGGGTCGACAGCAGCCCGAGCTCCTCCTCGACGACCGCCCGACGGACCTCCGCGGCGTCGATGTCGAGCTCCGTCGCGGCGTCGAGGAGCGCCTGCACCGAGATCCGGTGGTCCATGGACCCCTGGTCCTCCGCGGCATCCAGCTCGACGGCCCGGCGCAGGATCCGCTCCGCCGCGTCGCGTTCGAGACGTCGCGCGTCGGTGGTCGTGTCGTCGGCGCCTGCATCGGTCACCCGGTGGTTCCGCGTCGGCGCACCGGTCGCAGCCGCACCGGTCGCAGCCGCACCGGTCGTCGAGCGCGACGGCGGCTGGCGGGCGGTGGCACCGGCGGACACGCGACCAAGCCTAGGAGCACACCCCTGTCGAACTCGGGTCACCCAACACCCCATACGGACGCGATCCGACCCGAGTTCAGGAGGGGGCGGCGGGTCAGGGGGCGGCGGGTTACGGGGCCGCGGGAGTCGCGGCGAGGGTGGCGGCGACGTCGCGGGCGGCGTCGATCGTCGCGGCGACGTCGGCGTCGGTGTGGGCGAGCGACGGGAACAGCACCTCGTAGGGACCGGGGGCGAGCGCGATGCCCCGGTCCAACATCCCGTGGAACCACCCCGGGTAGCGACCGTGGGCGACCGACGCCGCGGCCGTGTCGAAGTCGACCGGCGCGGCGACCGAGCCGACCTCGGCACCGACGGGACCGAAGAACACGCCGAGCAACGGACCGACCTGGACGACGATCGCGGCGACGCCGGCATCCGCGAACGCGGAGCGGAACCCCTCGGCGAGCGTCGTCGCCGTCGTCGTCAGCCGGTCGTAGGCCCCCTCGTCGAGCTCCGAGAGCACCGCGAGGCCCGCAGCGGTCGCGAGCGGGTTCCCCGACAGGGTGCCGGCCTGGTAGACGCCGCCGAGCGGCGCGAGGTGGCCCATGATCTCGGCGGAGGACGCGAACGCACCGACGGGCAGCCCGCCGCCGATCACCTTGCCGAAGCACCAGAGGTCTGGCGTCACCCCCGACCACGCGGTCGCACCGCCCACACCGAGGCGGAACCCGGTGATCACCTCGTCGAACAGCAGCAGCGCGCCCACCCGGTCGCACTCGGCGCGTAGCCCGGCGAGGAACCCGTCGCCCGGGGCGACGAGCCCCATGTTCGCAGCGACCGGTTCGACGATGAGCACCGCGACCGACTCGTCGAGCGTCGGCACCACGTTGTAGGGCACCACGATCGTGTCGGCGACGGCACCGGCGGTGACGCCGTCGGAGTCTGCACGCACGCCGGCGCCGGAACCACCACCGGCGTCGGCACCCAGCGCGCCTTCGGCGACGCCGGAGCCGGCAGCCGCGAGGAGGGCGTCGGAGTGGCCGTGGTAGTTGCCGGCGAACTTCACGATCCGCTCCCGGCCGGTCACCCCGCGCGCGAGTCGGATCGCCGACATCGTCGCCTCGGTCCCCGAGCTCACCAGCCGGACCTGCTCGAGTCCCGGCACCCGGGCCCGGAGTTCCTCGGCGAGTCGGACCTCGCCCTCGGTCGGCGCCCCGAACGTCGTCCCTCTCGTCGCTGCGTCCCGGATCGCGTCGACGACGGTCGGGTGCGCGTGGCCGAGGATCGACGCGCCGTAGCTCTGGACGTAGTCGATGAGCTCCCGGCCCTCGACGTCGCGGACGCGTGACCCCGCACCGGATGCGACGAAGTACGGCGTGCCGCCCACCGACCGGAACGCACGGACGGGAGAGCTCACCCCTCCCGGTATGACGCGCAGCCCGCGTTCGTACAGCTCCTCGTTGGTGCTCACCCGTACTCCTCCTGGGTCGCGTCCGTCCCGGTCCGCTGGCTCACTGCAGGCGCTCGGCGAGGTCACGTGCGAAGTACGTGAGCACCATGTCCGCACCGGCGCGCTTGACCGCTGTGATCTGCTCGAGCGCGACCGCGTCACCGTCGATCCAGCCGCGCTCGGCGGCAGCGCGGACCATCGCGTACTCGCCGGAGACGTGGTAGGCGGCGATCGGCACGTCGACCTCGGCTCTGGCGCGGGCGATGACGTCGAGGTAGGTCATCGCTGGCTTCACCATCACCATGTCGGCGCCCTCGAAGAGGTCCTCGCGGATCTCCGCCAGCGACTCACGGACGTTCGCCCAGTCCTGCTGGTACCCGCGTCGGTCACCGCCGTCCGCGATGCACACGTCCACGGCGTCGCGGAACGGGCCGTAGAGCGCCGAGGCGTACTTCGCCGAGTAGGCGAGGATCGCGACGTCCGGGTGGCCCTCGGCGTCGAGCGCGTCACGGATCGCCATGACCTGGCCGTCCATCATCCCCGACGGCGCGCAGATGTCGGCACCCGCGGCGGCCTGGGCGATCGCGACCTCGCCGTACACCTCGAGGGTTGCGTCGTTGTCGACGGTGCCGTCAGGAGCGAGCAGGCCGCAGTGGCCGTGGTCGGTGTACTCGTCGATGCAGAGGTCCGCGATCAGCACGACGCCGTCACCGAGGTCGTCACGCAGGTCGCGCAGCGCCACCTGCACGATGCCGTCGGGGTCCGACGCGCCCGAACCGATCGCGTCCTTCACGACGGGCACGCCGAACAGGATGACCGCGTCCACCCCCAGGTCGACGAGCTCGGCGACCTCCCGACGCAGCGACGCCCGGCTGTGCTGGACCACACCGGGCAATGACGGCACGGGCACCGGTCCGTCGATGCCCTCACGGACGAACAGCGGCGCGACGAGGTCGTCGACTCCGAGGCGGGTCTCGGCGACGAGTCGGCGCAGCGCCGGGGTGCGACGCAACCGGCGGAGCCGGGTCTGCGGGAAGGTCACGCCGTCGATCCTACGCCGGCACCCGGACCCACTCCGATGGGCAGCCGATGAGCCGGGTCGATCCGGTTCAGGTCACGAGCGAGCGGAGACGTGTCGGTGTCAGCTCAGCGCACGACGCCACGACCAGGTCGGCGTCGGAGAAGTCCATGCCGAGCGTCAGGGTTCCGGGCACCGCCACCGCGGCCATCCCGGCGGCCTTGGCCGCGGCGACGCCGTTGACCGAGTCCTCGATCGCGACCGCGGTCGACGGGTCCACGCCGAGACGCTCGCAGGCGAGGAGGTACACGGCGGGATCCGGCTTCGTACGTGGTACCTCGTCTCCCGTCGCGATCGTGACGAACCGACGCGCCAGCGCATGGTCGGCGAGATGTCGGTGGACCCAGCCCGCCGAGGAGGAGGAGGCGACAGCGAGCGGCAGCCCATCGTCTGCGAGTGCTCCGAGGAGATCCACGACCCCCGGCAACGGCGCAAGTCCAGCGGCGCATCGGTCCTTCAGCACCTGCCGACGCCCGGTGAGCTCGTCACGGTCGACCGGGCGTCCGAGCTGCTCGGCGAGGATGTCGGTCCAGTGCGGGTGATCGGTCGTGCCGATGAACGTCTTCCACAGATCGAGGCTCAACTCGGTGCCGTGGTCGGCGAAGACCTCGGCCGCGGTCACGTACTCGCACCACTCCGTGTCGAGCACCAGCCCGTCGAAGTCGAACACCACGGCACGCAGGCCGTCGTCCATCACGCGATCCATGGGTTCAGCCTGTCGGAGGCAGCACCGCGTCGACCAACGAGTTCACCAGCCCGTCGATCGTGTGCTCCTCCGCGACGGCCGTGACCAGGAACCCGAGCTCCCTGGCCGTCGCTGCGGTCACCGGACCGATGCAGACGACGACGGGTGGCACGTGGGCGAGCGCCGGTCCCGGGCCTCCCATCGCGTCGACGAAGTTGCGGACCGTGGACGACGACGTGAACGTGATCGCATCGGCAGCCCCCACACGGGCTCTCGTGTCGTCGTCGTAGCGGACGCCGACGGTCCGGTAGGCGTCGACGACGTCGACGGTCCAGCCCCGTGCGCGGAGCCCGTCGGGAAGCACGTCCCGCGCGACGGCTGCACGAGCGACGAGCACGCGGCCGCCACCGGGCGGCGGGTCACCGAAGGCATCGAGGAGGGACTCGGCGACGAAGCGCTCGGGCTGGAGGTCCACCGACCGCCCCGCACCTGCGAGTACCTCCGCTGTGCCCGGCCCGATCGCCGCCACCCGGACACCGTCGCCGAGCGAGCCGGTGCGGGCGGCTCCGCCGGTGTGGCCCATCGCGTCCAGGACCCGTGCGGCGCCGTTGGGCGAGGTGACCACCAACCAGTCGTAGGAGACGGGACCGGCCAACGCCTCGATCATCGCGGCACCGCCGTCGGCGGGGTCGA
>CAYSCB010000128.1:0-8079 GCA_964429335.1 uncultured Aquihabitans sp. | reverse complement strand
GTCGACGCCGAGCTCGTTCGAACCGTGCTCGCGACCGATGACCTCTCGCCGGTCGAGTGCCACGAACCGACGATCGTGTCGGTGACCGCACGAGCAGACGACGAGATGCTCCGAGGAGGCGACGAGCTCCCGGTCCCCCAACGGGATCAGATCGCCGTCGCCCGTGTCCGGACGATGCTGTCGATCGGCGAGGGATCCGTCGATGCGAACCGGCCCCCACAGCTGGTTCCGCACGACGTGGTCCTGCTCGACGAGCCGACCGTGATCGCTGCACGGGGAGCCGGAATCGTACGACTCGTCCTCCGCAGCGACGACGGGACGACGGAGGCCGCCAGACCCACCAAGTCCAGCGACTTCACCGTCGTCGCCCTGCGCGCGAGTCGGAAGTTGAATCCGGCCGGCATCGAAGAGGTCACGCTTGCTCCGTCGACGCTGACGATCGAGACCACCCTGGGCCCGCCGATCGTGGTGGACCTCCACAACTCGTTGCTGGACCTCCCCCTCGCTGCATCACAGCCCCGCGTCCCCACCGGCGGCGTCCCTTCCGACCACCTCGACGCCGACCACGTGGTTCTCGACGTCGAGGGACGGCGCCACATCACACCTGCTGAGGAGGCGCGCTTCTCCGGTCGATGCGTGGACGACGTCACGAACCTGCACCCGTCGACGTCGGTCCCACCGCCATCGGATCATGCCTCCGCCGACATCGTCACTGCGATCGACTCCGTGCTCGACGGATCCAGACCGATCGACGAACGCGCTGCACTCACCGATGATCCCGACCGGTTCAGGCGCCTCGCAACGGACTCGAGGGTCGAATCGCTGCTGTCGACTCCCCGTCGATTCGAGCCGACAGCGATCACCTTCACCGACGATCGCACCGCGGTGGCGGTCGGGACGGTCCTGGGCGTCGAGATCACCGGCAGGGCGGTGCGCAGTGGGGACAGATGGCTGATCACCTGGCAGTCCATCTGCACCTCCCCGCTGAGCTTCGCCGATGCGTGCGTCGACGCCCCGAAGCCCGGGACCTATCCATCGGAGCTCAGGCGGGTGGTCCCGCTCCCGCCGTGATCAGCTGGGCGTCACACAGCGCCCATATGGCTCAGTCAGCGAGACAGCCAGGAGTACAGCGAACTGGGAACGGAGGGACACGTGCGATGGGATCACCGGTGACGACCGACAGATCGGTTCTCGAGGGAATCGACCGGTCCCGGATCGTCGCCGTCGTCTACCACCTGCTGGGCAGTCGGGAGGCGGCCGAGGACATCACCTCCGACGCCGTCGTGGCGTTGTTGGAACACGACGGGGAGATCCGCGACGTCAGCACGTGGCTCAGGACGGTCGCGTACCGCCGGGCCCTCAACGAGCTCCGTCGTCGTCGACGCGAGGACGCGGCCGTCGTCCGCCTGTCCGATCCGACACCCGAGGCGGACTGGGCCACTGCTCTGCACGACCACGCCCAGGTCGCCGAGGCGGTCGCGCAGCTCCCCGACCAGCAGCGGACTGCCGCGCTGCTGCACTGGGGCGACGACCTGCCGTTGTCCGACGTCGCCAAGATCATGGGCTGCGCGGCTGCGACGGTGCGGGTCCACCTCTTCCGTGCACGGCGACGACTGCGCACCACGTTGGATGGCAACACCACGTTGGATGGCTGATCAGGCCGCGGTGCCGCCGATGGTGAGGCCGTGGGCCCGCAACGTCGGGACACCGTCGCCCACCGGAACGCCCTGGCCGTCCTTGCCGCAGGTCCCCGGTGCACCCATCGCGAAGTCGTTGCCGACCGCGTCGATGTTCGCGAGCACCGCCGGGCCGTTGCCGATCAGGTTGCCCTCACGCAGCGGCTCGGTGATCTTGCCGTCCTCGATCAGGTACGCCTCGGTCATCCCGAACACGAAGTCGCCCGTCGCGGTGTTCACCTGACCGCCGCCGAGGTGCGCGACGTAGACCCCGGACGGCGTGTCGGCGACGATCTCGTCGGGATCGGCGGTTCCGCCGACGAGGTACGTGTTGGTCATGCGCACCATCGGCAGGTGCTGGTAGCTCTGGCGACGGCCGTTGCCGCTCGACCGGCGGCCTTCCTTGCGGGCACGGAGGCCGTCCCACATGTAGTCGACGAGCACGCCGTCCTCGATCAGCACGTTGCGCTGCGCGACCCGACCCTCGTCGTCGACCGCGAAGCACCCCCACTCGCCGCCCATCGTGCCGTCGTCGACGAGGGTCACGAGCGGCGAGGCGACCTGCTCACCGATCCGACCGGCGAACACCGACGCACCCTTCGCGACGAGATCGGCCTCGAGTCCGTGGCCGCACGCCTCGTGGAACATGACGCCGCCGCCGCCGGGGCCGATGACCACGGTCATCTCACCGGAGGGTGCCGGACGCGCCGCGAGCTTGGTCAACGCCCGCCGCGCCGCACGGTCGGCCAGCTCCGCGACGTCGTAGCGGTCGAACAGCTCGAAGCCGACCGTGTGACCGACCGACTCACGGCCGGTCTGCATGCCGGTGTCGCCGCTCGCGACGCAGCTCACCGAGAACAGCGTCCGGACCTGGTCGTCCACCGCGAGCACCCCGTCGCTGTTGGCGACCATGATCCGACGCCGCGAATCCGCGTAGCGGGCGCTGACCTGGGTGATCGCGCCGCCGGCGGAGCGAGCCGAGGCGTCGGCTGCGAGCAGCAGCTCCACCTTGCGTGCCTTGGCGACGTCCTCGGGCAGGATCGTCACGACGTTCGGTGCTGCGGCGTCGACACGATCGAGGTCCGCGACCCGGGTGCCCTCGCCGCCGCCTCGCGACGCCGCGGCGGCGGCACGCGCTGCTGCGATCAGGCCCGCTTCGGACAGATCCGAGGTGTGGGCGAACCCCGTGGAGTCACCGACGACGACACGGATGCCCGCACCGCGGTCGCGACCGGAGGTCAGCTCCTCGACGCGGCCGTCGTCCAGCAGCGCGGATGACGACCGCTTGTCCTCGACGAACACCTCGGCGAAGTCCGCTCCCCCGCCGAGTCCCGCCTCCAGCACGCGACGCACCGTCGAGCTGTCCAGCAACATCTCTTCGGATCGGACTGCGGCACCAGATCGGACTGCGGGCTGCGGGCTCACGACGTCATATCGTATCGATCGTGCCCGTGCGCCCCGGCCTGTCCGCCACCGTCGATCTGATCGTGACCGACGCCGACACGGCGCTGGCCATGCGCTCGGGTGAGGTGCCGGTGCTCGCGACCCCCAGGGTCCTCGCCCTCGTCGAGGAAGCCACGGTGCGGGCGCTCGACGGCCACCTCGACGACGGCTCCTCCAGCGTCGGGATGCGCGTCCAGCTCGAGTACATCTCGCCGACGCCGATCGGCGGCACCGTCCGCGCCGAGGCGAACCTCGAGAAGGTGACAGGTCGTCGCCTGGTCTTCCACGTCTCCGCCCGCGACGAGCGCGGGCTGGTCGCTGCGGGCAAGGTCACCCGGGTCGTGGTCGACGTCGACCGCTTCATGGAGAAGACCCGTTCCTGGACAGGACCCGATGGGTCGGACCGACCGACGACGCCATCTCAGGACCGACCGAGGAACTCCGACAGCGCCTCGTAGAAGACCGGTGGGTTCTCGAACTGCGGGCTGTGGCCGGCGTCGGGGACCACGACGAGGCGCGCATCGGGGATCACCTCGGCCATGCGCGACGAGACCCGTCGGAACGGCCGGTCCTGTTCGCCGACGATCACCAGCGTCGGCATCGGCAGCCCCGACAGCGAGTCCATCCGGTCCTCGACGGTCAGGAACTGCTCGACCATCGCGCACCACATGTCGGGCGAGGACGCCAAGAACTTCTGCTCCTCCCACTCCGCGAAATGCGGCAGCGACGCCAGGCGGGCGTGCGACGGCGTGTCGAGCGGCTGATCCCCCATCGCAAGGACGGCGGCCACCGCGGCGAGGCCTTCGGCGCGGCACAGCTCGATCCCCATCCGCATGATCGTCGCGTGCTCGGACCCGCCGCCGTCGGAGAACTCGATCCCGCCGGTCGCGGTGTCCATGAGCACGAGACGGTCGATGCTGGCCGACCGCTCCACCGCGACGAGCTGGGCGATCATCCCGCCCATCGAATGACCCAGCAGATCGAAGCGGTCCCAGCCGAGCGCGTCGATGAGACCGTCGATGTCCGCCGCGAACCGGTCGAGCCCGTAGGCGTCCTCACCGGCCGGATGCGAGCTGTCGCCGTGACCGCGCAGATCGGGGGCCACCACCCAGTGGCCGGCATCGGCGAGCGGACCGACGACGTCGCGGAAGTCCTCCTTGGCCCCGGTGAAGCCGTGGACGAGCAGCAGCGGACGGCCACCGGCACCCGCCTCCGCGACCGACAGCTCGACCGCCTCCGCAGGGTCACCGGCGGCTGACGCGACCGGAACCCGGCGGATGTCGGCGACCGTCTCCATGTCGGTCATGAACCCCAACTCCGGAGTCGTCACCGTGTCGTCGCCCGACCAGCGTCGCCCGCTGCTCACCATCGCTTCGTCCCCCTGGTGCAACCCGTGCCCCCACCCCCGTGGCGACGACTCCGGTCGTCGGGAGGCTACCCCCGGTAGCGTTGGCGCGGTCATGGACGACGACCCGCTCCCGGCGGAGGACAGCCGCGCCGCTGGTGAGAGCCGGGCCGATGAGCTGCTCCGGATCGAACGCACCGAGATCGGCGACCCCGACCGGCCACCGACGATGCCGCGCAACGACCTGCGACGCATCGTCGTCCGCCTGCTCGGCAGCCTCGTCCTGCTCGGCATCCTGTTCTGGCGCCTCCCCGAGGTGTCGCTCGACCAGCTGTTCCCGAGCCCCACCCCGGCGACCTGGGCGTGGATCGCTGTCGCGATCGGTGTCCACGTCGTCGCCTACGTCCTGCAGAACGAGCGGTGGTCGGCGGTGTCGGACACCCTCGGAATCCCGCTGCCGTTCCGCCGGCTGTTCAGCCACCTGCTCGCCGGCGAGTTCGTCTCCAACGCGCTGCCGACCTCGTTCGGCGGTGACGTCGTGCGGGTGCTCCGTCAGGGCGGCGACGTCGGCGACTACGCGGACTCGTTCGCTGCGACGAGCCTCGAACGCCTCACCGGTTGGGTCGTCCTGCCGTTGCTGTCAGCAGTCGGTCTGCTCGCCGTCCCCGCGTTCCGGTCCCTCGGCACCCCCACCACCGTCGCCGTGCTCGTCGACGTCGTGACCCTCGTGGCGTTGGTCACGCTCCTCGTGCTCGCCGGGCACCCGCGGGGCGCCGGCCGGCTCGTCGGCCGCAGCGGCTGGCGTCGCTACCTCGGCGCGGTGCACCTGGGCATCGTCGCGTTCCACGGCCGTGCCGCACAGACGGCCAGGGTGCTGGTCGCGGGCGTCGGGTTCCAGTTCCTGCAGTGCGTCAGCGTCTGGTGCGCGGCACGAGCGCTGCGCATCGACGAGGTCACCATGTGGGCGGCGCTCGCGTTCTTCCCGCCGACCGCTGTGCTGCAGAACCTCCCGATCGCGCTCGGCGGACTCGGGGTCCGAGAGGGAGCGTTCGTGTTGTTCTTCGGCGCCCTCGGTGTGAGCAACTCGCGGGCGATCGGCCTCGGGCTCCTCGTGTACCTGGTGTTCGTCGCCGCGAGCCTGGCAGGCGCGCCGAGCTTCGCACGGGGTGGGTTGCGAGGTTCCCCACCGCGGGTCCGCAGCAGCGGGACGGACGGGCCTTCCTGACGGACCGGTGCGTCAGATGTAGCGTTGTTGCACCGATGGACGATCAACCGAAGACCATCCTCGACGGCATCCGCGGGCCGGCGGACCTCGAACCCCTCGACGACGCGCAGCTGATCCAGCTTGCCGGCGAGATCCGGGAGTTCGTCGTCGACGCCGTGAACACCGCCGGCAGCGGCCACCTCGGTTCGAACCTCGGGGTGGTCGAGCTGACGATCGCCATCCACCGGGTGTTCCGCAGTCCGCACGACATCATCCTGTGGGACACCGGCCACCAGGCCTACGTGCACAAGCTGCTGACCGGCCGACGTGAGGCGTTCTCGACGCTGCGTCAGGAGGGCGGTCTCTCCGGCTACCCGAGCCGCGCCGAGTCGGACCACGACTGGGTCGAGAACAGCCACGCGTCGACGGCCATCTCCTACGCACACGGCATGTCCACCGCACTGCACCTCCGCGGCGACGAGGACCGAGCCGTCGTCGCTGTGATCGGCGACGGCGCGCTCACCGGCGGCATGGCCTACGAGGGGCTCAACAACCTCGGCAACTCACGTCGCAAGGCGATCATCATCCTCAACGACAACGGGCGTTCGTATGCGCCGACGGCGTCCCGGCTGAGCGAGAGCCTGTCCCGGTTCCGCTCCTCGTCGGCCTACCTGCGCAACCGCGACCGCCTCGACCGCCTCCTCCAGGACGTTCCGCTCGTCGGCACCTACCTCGAACGGGGCGTCGGCGGCGCGAAGGCGGCGATCCGCGAGATGTTCGAACCGCCGGCGTTCTTCGAGCAGCTCGGCGTCAACTACCTCGGCCCCTACGACGGCCACGACATCGCTGCGCTCGAAGCGGCGCTGCGTGCGGCCAACGACCTCGACGAGCCCGTCGTCGTGCACGTCCTCACCCGCAAGGGCCTCGGCTACGGACCCGCCGAGGACGACGAGATCAAGCACATGCACGACGTCGGCGGGGTCAAGGAGGGCTCCTACACCGCAGCGTTCTCCGACGCGCTCCGCACCGAGATGCAGGCCCGGTCCGAGGTCGTCGCGATCACCGCCGCGATGCCCGACTCCACCGGCCTGCTCCCCGTCGCGGCACGGTTCCCCGATCGCGTCTTCGACGTCGGCATCGCCGAACAGCACGCCGTCACCTCGGCGGCCGGGATGGCGATGGGCGGGCTGCGTCCCGTCGTCGCCCTCTACTCCACGTTCCTGACCCGTGCCATCGACCAGGTGAACCTCGACGTCGGCCTGCACGGCCAGCCCGTGGTGTTCGTGCTCGACCGCGCGGGGATCACCGGCGACGACGGGCCGTCGCACCACGGCGTGCTCGACATGGTGCTGCTGTCGAAGGTTCCCGACATGACCGTCTTCGCCCCCTCCGGCCACGCCGAGGTCGCGCAGATGCTGCACGACGCGCTCGATCTGTGCACCGACGGACCTGCGGCGATCCGCTTCCCGAAGACCATGCCGCCGGCCCCGACCGACGACGAGCTGTGCGCCACCGGCAGGGGGCTCACCGCCCGACGACTCCGCGCCGGCTCCGAGATCTGCCTGATCGGCGTCGGCAAGATGCTCGCCGCTGCCCGTGACGCCGCCGACAAGCTCGCCGCCGAAGGCCACGAGGTCACGGTGTGGGACCCGCGGGTCGTCAAGCCGCTCGACCCCGAGATGCTGAGCGACGCGGCCACCCACCGACTCGTCATCACGATCGAGGACGGCCTCCGCGACGGCGGTGTCGGCACCGCGGTCGCGGATTCGCTGTCCAAGCTGGCCCCGGTCGACGGACCGGCGGTCCGGGTGCTCGGCGTGCCCTCGGTCTACCTGGCCCAGGGCAAGCCCGACACCATCCTGTCGCGCCTCGGCCTCGACGCCGACGGCATCGTCGACGAGGCCCTTGCGTGGGTCCGCACAGCGGATCGCACCGTCTGAACCCAAACCGTCTGGGGTTCAGCTGTAGTACGGGTTCTCGCCGGCCGCGTGATCGGTGGCGTCGATGACCTCGGCGACCTCGGGGATCGCCTGCTTGATCGACCGTCGGATGCCTTCACGAAGCGTCGCGGCGCTCGCCGCGCAACCCTGGCAGCCGCCGCCCATGAACACGTAGACGTTGTTGTCGTCGTCGACCTCGACGAGGTTCGCGTAGCCGCCGTGGGAGGCCAACGCGGGGTTCACCGCCTGCTCCAGCAGCTGGGTAACCCTCTCGGCGACGTCACCGCTCAGCTCGACGTCCAGGCCGGCCAGCGGGTCGGGGCGGTTCGGGTTGCGGATCACCAGACCACCCTGCGCCGCGTTGCTCGGCAGGTCGAGCTCAGCACCACGCAACCGATCGACCGTCGCCGCGGGCACCATCACGGCGAGGTCGCCGATGCTGTACATGTGGTCGTCAGCAGCAGCGCCGAC
>CAYSCB010000127.1:4067-8121 GCA_964429335.1 uncultured Aquihabitans sp. | reverse complement strand
CAGTTCCTCGGTCCCGATGTCGTCGTCGACCTCGTGGTCACCGGCTCCGGAGCCGGAGACATCACGGTGAATGCCCGCTGGCCGTCCTCGCTCACGGAGCCCGCCGTCGGCGACGAGGTGATCATCGGCGTCATCGGCCCGGCCCGAGCCGTTGCGACATAGACGGGAGGAATGTCGGTGTACGTGACGCTGCCCGCGTGGGGGCGCGGGTGGTCGGGGGCGGGTCGGTTGTTGTCCTCGAGGTTGGGTTGGTCTGCCTGTTGGGGTCCCGCGCTGTTCAGGCGGGTTCGGGTTGTCGTCGGTTGGGTGGCGTGTGGTGGGTGGTGTGGAGGACGGCTCCGGTGGGGGTGGTGATGGTGGCGTGGCCTTCACCTGGCCGTGGGTCAGGGTTGGCGGTCATGGTCCATCCGTCGCGGTGGATGACTCCGTGGTGGTGTCGGCACAGGAGCACGAGGTTGCGGATGTCGGTTGGTCCGTGGTGGCTGTGAGCGACGATGTGGTGGGCGTCGCACCAGGCTGCGGGTGCGTCACATCCGGGGAACACGCAGCCGCCGTCTCGGATGGTGAGCCCGCGGCGTTGGGCGCGGCTGGCGTGACGTTCGGAGCTCTTGCACGCGACGGGGTGACCGCCGGCTGTGGTGATGATCCACGCAATGGTGGGGTCACAGGTGAGCATCTCCCACTCGCTTCCTGACCAGCGGAGCCGGTTGCCGGTGAGGTCGGTTGCCCGGGCGGAGGAGTCGATGGGGCCTTCTGCTGTGGGTCCGGGCAGGAGGGTGCCGTTGTGGAACAGGTCGGTGACGGTGTGTTCGTCCACGTCCAACACGATGGAGACATCGGCTGTGGGTGCGATGGCACCGGTGTGGTTGGTGGTGTTGGTGGCGCCGTGGGCGATCAGGTTGATGAACGCCTGTGCCAACAGTTCTGAACGTGGCGGGATCTCGAGGGTGGGGTCGATGCCGTGGTCGGTGACTGCTTGGCGGTAGAGGCGGTCGGCTTCTGTGTTGACACGTTCTGCGAACCCGACGCTCTCCGGTCCGTACAGGTCGATCGTTGCAGCGAGGGTGTCTCCAGAGCGGGTGATGGAGGCGTGGTTGCGTGGCTTCGGGGGCTCCGTGCCGTCGGGATCGGCATAGGAGGCGAGTTGTGCGATGTCACGGCAGTACACGCTCCATGTGGACTGTGCCCGGATCAGGTCCAACAACTCGTCTTGGATTGCTTCGAACGTGTCGATGGTGCGGTCGTTGAGGTGTCGACACACCTCGCGTACCCGATCGACCGACACTGTTCCGTCCGCGAGCGCGGCCGCGATGTCAGGAAGTCGCCTGAGCGTGTTGGCGGTTGTCACGTCGCGGCGGACACGTCGATTGTCGACACCGTGTCGCCATACGGCTTCGTTCGCGACGACGTGACCGAGGCGGGTGTCGGTCAGGTTCCGGGCATGCAACTCGGCCAGCAAGGAGAACCGTGCCGAGTGGAACCAGCGATCCGCCATCTCCAAGGCGTCGAACAGACCAAGGCACTCGTCATCACACAGAGCCCGCACATCGAGCCCCGCAAGGCAGGCCAGACCAGCCAACGCGCCCTCAGCCTCGACTGGTGCAGCGAAGGCCGGCTCGCCGAACCCACCGTCGACAGAACCGACGCCGTTCCCGTTGCCCTGTCCGGTGCCATGTCCGGTGCCATCTACCCCCGACGAACACATGTTCCCAGCATGACACGCCCCTGTGACAGTCACCCATCAGAACCACCGGGGACCGATCCCCTCTTGACAGAACGTGCCGTCAGCGACAGCCGGGACCGCGACACCTCGATGTGTAGCATGGTGTACGTGACTCGGACGAACATCGATCTCGACGACGAGCTCATCGAGCGCGCCATGCGCCTCTACCGGCTACGGACCAAGCGCGAAGCGGTCCAGTTGGCGCTGGAACGCCTCGTGGAGCGCCCGATGTCGACCGAGGAGATGCTGGCCATGCGCGGTACGGGATGGGAGGGGGACCTCGACGAGATCCGTCGCGGCACCCGCCCGGCGGCACGGTGATCCTCGCCGACACGTCCGCTTGGGTCGAGTTCCTGCGGGGAACAGGCAGCGCGGTCGACCGGTGCTTCGACGCACTCATCGCCGGCGACGAGT
The DNA here is from genome assembly GCA_964429335.1 of uncultured Aquihabitans sp. Lineage (GTDB taxonomy): Bacteria > Actinomycetota > Acidimicrobiia > Acidimicrobiales > Microtrichaceae > Dermatobacter. Next base: position 5,984 of record CAYSCB010000127.1, on the reverse strand, counting down.
TGGCAACCACCGACGTGGTCGTGCTCGAGCTGCTGGCCGGCTCCCACCCCGACCGGGTCCGCGACGAGCACCGTCTCCTGCAGTCCGTCGAGTTCCTGCCTCAGCACCCGCTCGACGACGTCACCCACGCCGCTGACCTGTACCGCTTCTGCCGTTCCCGCGGCGTGACGATCCGGTCGGTCAACGACTGCCTGATCGCCGCGGTCGCCATCCGGACCAACGTGCCCGTGCTCCATGCCGACGCTGATCTCCTGCGCCTCTCGGATCTGACCCGTCTCGAAGTCGTGCAACCCTGAAGATTCGACATATCCTCGGTGTCCGAATCGATCCTCCACGCGACCGGAGCCGTCAGTCTGGCCTCGCCCCCACGAACGGAAATGCCACGGACCCGGATCAGATCTCGTCGATCGACGCCCTCAACTTGAGCTTGGACCGGCTGGGCCACTCCCGGTCCGTCGTGATGAGGTGATCGGCACCGAGGTGGCCAGCGGTCGCTATCACGAGCGCGTCAGGGAGCCTCACCGAGCGGTGTCGTGCTCGGAACCCGGCCGCGGCAGCGACGATCTCTCTGCCGATCGGCTCGATGTCGATCGGCAACCGATCGACCAGATCGTTCACGGTTGCGACGGCTGAGGCTCCCCTTCGTGACGGTCCGACGAGGATCTCTGCGTACACCGACGCCGGCATGACCAGGCGATCGCTTCGGTTGCGGGCCTCGTCCAGCGCCATGTGGGCTGCCGGGTGGTGGACATCGTTCGCATCGAGGAAGGCGATGACCACGCCTGCGTCGACAACGGTCAGTCCCATTCGTAACGCAGTCCGGTGAGCTCGCCCTTCTCGTAGACGCCGGTCAAGGCACCTGCGAACTCCGCCAGGACATCGTCCTCGCGCTTGAACACCACACGTCCGGGTCCCTCAGCACGGGCAACCAAGCGATCCCCCACCTCTAGCCCAGCTGCCCTCAATGCGCCGGTCGGGATGGTGACCTGGTGCTTCGAACTGACCCGCGACGTTCCAGGTCGGCGCTTCTTTACATCTGCCACAGAAGTAAAGGATATGGCGCTCGTCGGCGTCGGCCAAACCCACATTCCAAACGGGAGCGAGTCGAGTCGGGACGACGTCAAGTTGGCGGCAGTTCCACAGAACGCCGGCGATCGCAGTCAGTCGTCGACGAGTACGCGGCGCACCGACAGAGCGATGCGGTGGCGACCGCGGTCGACGTCGAGCACCTTGACCATCAGGTCCTCGCCGGGGACGACGAGCTGGTCGGGGCGGTAGCCGGGCACGTCGGACAGCTCCGACATGTGGATCAACCCCTCGGCACCGGACTCGAGACGGGCGAACGCTCCGTACTCGACGACCCGGGTCACGACGACGGGGAGGATGGCTCCGACCTCGATCCCTTCGTAGGGGTCCGGGGTCGCACGACGCAGCGACAACCCGATGCGCTTCTTCGAGCGGTTGACGTCGAGGACGACCGCGGTCACCTCGTCAGCGACGGACACGACGTCGGACGGTTCGCCGATGCGTCCCCACGACAGCTCGGAACGGTGGATGAGCCCACGTACCCCGCCGAGATCCACGACGGCGCCGTAGTCGGCGACCGACACCACACGACCGGAGACGCGCTTGCCCGGCTGCAGCGACGAGAAGCGCTCCTTCTCCTCCTGACGCCGCTGTCGTCGTTGCAGATCGCGGCGCGACACCACGACGCGGTCCTTGGCACGGTCCGCCTCGGTGACCAGCACCTCGACCTCCCGACCGACGAGCGCCGAGGGGTCTGCGACCCGAACCGTCACCGGCTCCGGCTCCGGCTCCGGAATGGACTCCGGCTCCGGAGCAGATTCCGACGCCGCACGGTCAGGTGCCGCGTCATCGGGCACCGCGTCATCGGGCACCGCGTCGCCGGGCACCGCG
>CAYSCB010000127.1:0-3967 GCA_964429335.1 uncultured Aquihabitans sp. | reverse complement strand
CGGGCACCGCGTCGCCGGGCACCGCGATCTCGATGTCACCGATGAGCGATGTCGGCAGGAACGCGCGGAGCCCGACGTCGACGACGACCCCGCCCTTCACCTCCTTGACGACGCGACCCGACAGCGGCGTGTGGTTCGCCAGTGCCTGCTCCACCCCCTGCCAGGCCAGCTCGGTGCGGGCCCAGCGGTGCGACAGCGCGACCCGTCCACGCCGGTCGTCGTCACGGCTGAGCACCGCCGCGGGGACGGTCTCACCCACCGAAGGAGGCGCGGTGAAATCGCGACGGTCGATGACCCCGGCTCGCCCATCGGCGAGTCGCACCTCGACCTCGGCACCGTCGATCCGGACGATCTCGACATCGACGATGTGCGCCGGCGCCGCGGCGGCACGTGGCCGCCTGGTCCCCGGCGCGATGCCGGCAGCGCTCGTGCCGTAGCCGGGGGGAGGCGGGATCGGGCGCGCCGTGCCGGTCACCGTGGGTGTCGGCTCGCCGCCGTCCGCCGAGGCGCTCGGATCGCTGTCCTCCGGCGCGCCCGGACCACCGTCCGCGATGGTCGGCTCCTCGGGCAACGGGTCCTCGACTGCTTCGCTCACCGGCGGATCAGCGTACCGGTGGATCGCCGGAGCCGTCCCACCCCGGCCGACCGCGGCACTCCGCGGCGCTACGTTGAGCCGACGACCCGGAGCCATCCGGGGTGTCCGAGAGGGGGTCGGCAGTGGAGCCGTTCGGAGGCGACGCCGAGGTGCGCGTCGGGTCGATGCTGTTCACGATGGTCGACCCGACGGCGGGTCACGAGGTCGCCTACAACCGCTGGTACGAGAGGGACCACTTCTACAGCGGCTGCATGGTCGGACCCTGGTTGTTCGCCGGCCGCCGCTGGGTCGCCACCCGTGCGCTGAAGGACCTCCGCTTCCCGACCGACACCCCGACACAGCACGCCGTCGCCGACCCCGTCGACGCCGGCTCGTACCTCGCGACCTACTTCGTCCACAGGGGCCACGAGGCCGAGCACTTCGCCTGGAGCACCCGGCAGGTCTTCGAGCTCTACGCGAACGGCCGGGGGTTCGACGAGCGCAGCCACGCTCACACCGTCCTGTACTTCACGACCGGCAACGACCACCGCGACCCCGACGGCGTGCCGGCGCACATGGCGCTCGACCACCCGTACGGAGGGCTGGTCACCGTCCACGTCGACCGCGAAGGCGACACGACCCATCCCGAGCTGACCACGTGGTTCGCCGACGTCGCCGCTCCCACGCTGTTCGCTGGCGCCGCTGATGGCACACCATCGCCGGTCGACCAGGTCCTGCACTGGCGGCCGATCATCCCCAAGGGATCCGAGGGCGACGCGCCGATGGACCTCGGCACCGGTCCCGGGACGACGGCGCGCAGCATGCAGATGCTGTTCCTGCGGTCCGATCCTCGGGACGGCGACGCCTGGGACCGGATCCGGTCCTACGCGGCACAGGTCGACGCGTCGGGCCTCGCGACGGTCCGCCTGGTGGCTTCGTGGATCCCGACGATCCCCGGCACCGACATCTACACCGACCAGCTCTGGTAGCACCCCACGGCATCCCGAACTCGGGTCGTTCGACTACCGCATCGCGTGTCAGACGACCCGAGTTCGGGTGTGTTCGGCGAGGAACGTGAGGGTGCGGGACCAGGCGAGCGCGGCTGCGTCCTCATCGTGGTGCTCGGACCGGTCGGCCTCGGCGAACCAGTGACCGGTCCCGGGGTAGTGGTGCACCTCGACGTGCTTGTCCAACAGCAGCAGGTGCGCCTGCATCTCGACGAGCTCGTCGTCGGTGACGAGCGGATCGGTCTCCGCGTAGTGGCCGAGGACGGGCGCGGTGAGCTCCTCGAAGTCGATGTTCTGCACGCCGTAGTAGGCGACGACCGCGTCCACCGACGCTGGTTGACGTGTCGCTGCCCACAACGCCCACGAGGCTCCCATCGAGTAGCCGAGCATCGCGATCGGCGCGTCGGGATCGGCCGAGTGGGCGCGCAGGGCGACGATGCTCGACAGGATGAGCGCTGCGGTCTGGTTCGGGTCGGTGTCGGCGAGGAGGTCGCGGGCCTCGTCGCCATCCGCGGGCAGCGCACCGTCGAGCAGGTCGGGGGCGAGAGCCGTGTAGCCGGCGTCGGCCAACGCTTCGACGACGTCCTTCACGTGACGGGTGAGTCCCCACCACGAGTGCAGCACGAGCACGCCGTGACCGCGACCCGTCTCCGGGACCACCAGGTAGGCGCTGCCCGCGGATGTCGGACGCGCCGCCCCGTGCTCTCCGCCACCCGTATCGGCGGCTGCACGGGTGGGCTCGGGGTGGCTGTCGTCACTCACCCGCCCAGGTTGTCACGCGTCGTGAATCCTGCCGACGCGAGAGGTGGCATCATCTCCGGGATGTCGACCGTTGCGGTGCTCAACCAGAAGGGCGGTGTGGGCAAGACCACGCTCACCCTCGGGTTGGCAGCGGCAGCCCAGCGGGCCGGCGATCCAGTGCTCGTGGTCGATCTCGACCCACAGGGCTCCGCCGGCTGGGCGATGGGGGTCGAGGCCGATGACGACCACCTCGCGGTCGGCGACGTGCTGCGCACCGGCGATCCCAAGGTGGCCGCAGCAGCCATCGTGACCTCCGGCTGGGGCGAGGGCATCGACGTGCTGCCGGCGAGCCGCAACCTCATCGACCGAGAGGCGGACGGCTGGGCCGAGGAGTCCCTGGACCGGCTGCGCAGGGCACTCGCCCCCGAGATCAGCCGCTACCGCACCGTGCTGATCGACTGCGCGCCGTCGTTGGGTCCGACGACCATGGCCGGGCTCACCGCGTCCGACGGGGTGCTGCTGGTCGTCGAGCTGTCCGCCTTGTCGGTGCGTGGCGTGCAGGCGGTGATCGACACGATCGAGCACGTCGGCCGGGAGCACAACCCGGACCTCGACATCCTCGGCGCGGTGGTCAACCGTGCACCGGCGAAGTCGGCGGAGGCCGAACGCCAGGAGGCCGAGCTCGAACGGGTGCTCGGCCGTCGGACCGTGTGGCGGCCGTTCATCCCGCAGCGCACGGCGGTGAACGAGGCGGTCGGTCACCGTTGCCCGGTGCAGGACCTCGGCTACAAGGCACGCGGTGTCGTCAAGGTGTTCGACGAGCTGTACTCGCACCTGCAACAGGTGCTCGTCGAGTCGGACAGCGCCTCGCCCACACCGGGCTGAACCCGACGAGCTGGCAGACTGCGTCCATGCCGCAGCTCCCCGACGTGTTCGATTCCCACCCCGCACGTGACGCGTCCCTCGCGTCGATGAACGCCGTCGAGAGCGGTGACCGAGCGACCTGGCTCTCCCTGTTCGCGGACGACGCCGTGATCGAGGACCCGATCGGACCGTCGCCGTTCAGCCCCGACGGGACCGGCCAACGGGGACGTGCTGCGATCGAGGCGTTCTACGACAACGTGATCGGCCCGAACGAGGTGCGCTTCCGCATCGAGTCGAGCTGGGCGTGCGGGAACGAGGTCGCCAACGTCGGCACGATCACGACCACGATGCCGGACGGGACCGTCGTGCACGCCGACGGTGTGTTCACCTACCGGATCGACGACGACGGCAAGGTCCTGGCGCTGCGGGCGTACTGGGAGCTCGACCGCCTCCGCTTCGGCGACTGACGCCCTCCCGACCAACCCGCCCAACTCGGGTCGGATCGCGACCGCCACGGGTGCCAGACGACCCGAGTTCCGAAGTGCACACCGAACCGTCGACCGTAGAGTGCCCGGCATGTTCAACCGCGAGAACGCCCCACGCCGACGCACCGACCGGCTCCGTGGACTCGTGTACGCCGCGCTGGGGCCGGTGGTCCGTTCGAGTTGGGCCGCCTACAAGTCCCTCGGGGCGATCGGTCCGGACTCCGCTGCCGGCCGGCGGTTCGGTTCGTTCGGCCGGGGCAGCATCATCGGGTTCCCCTACGACGGGATCATGAACG